>JBDIWM010000003.1:0-50416 GCA_039638595.1 Atribacterota bacterium | reverse complement strand
TACAGCGCGTCAAAACATACCTAAAAAGTTTCCGGGCAAGAATTGGAAGTCAAAAAACACTCCGGCTTGTATGTTTCGTTTTCGTTCTGATTCTCGCAACTCGCTTATCCATTCTCCTTTTTGGATATTTAGGTTACGTTTTGCGCAACAACGAACTGCCTGGCATCGTTGCCTCGTCCCGCATCATCTGGGAGCGATGGGATTCCAGCCACTACCTGTGGCTGGCAGAGAACTGGTACACAAACGCCGGTGAAGAGAGACTTTTCATCGTCTTTTTCCCACTCTATCCTCTTCTCATCCGACTTTTTCGCTTCGTTTTTCCAGACTATTTCCTTGCCGGCCTCATGGTCTCCATGGTGAGCCTCATCGTCGCCTGCACCTACCTCTACAAGCTTGTCCAACTCGACTACTCAATCACGGTAGCCAGAAAATGCGTCAAGTGGGTGCTCATTTTTCCCTATACCTTTTTCCTTAGTCTGGTTTTTACTGAGAGCCTGTTTCTGGCCCTGAGTGTCCTGTGCTTTTATGCCATGAGGCAAAAACGATGGGTTATCGCCGGCATTTTCGGACTCTTGGCTTCTCTGACCAGAAATTTTGGTTTTTTCCTCCTCATCCCCTTTTCCATCGAGTACCTGCAAGCCGTAGAGCTCTTCGGCCACGTCCGCAAGAGGACATACCAGGAAATAAAAAAGACCTTCGGGCAGTTTTTAACTGGATTCGGGCTCATCGTGCTGGGTATTTTCCTTTACCTCTTTTTGAACCGTGTGGTCACCGGCAACTGGTTCTGTTTTTTGACCTATCTTCGAGAACACTGGCATCAGGGTTTTGGGTTTTTCGCCGAGAACATCAAAAACCAGGTCATCATGGTCCTTACCTGGAAACCAGTTAATCGCGTGGCCCTATGGATTCCACAACTCTTCGTTCTTTTACTCTCCCTTATTTGTCTCATGGGCTCCCTCTGGCAGATGCGCCTTTCCTATGTGGCCTATATGTTCACCCTCCTTTTTATCTCTTTTTCCGCCACCTGGCTTTTAAGTGCTCCACGATACACGACGACCATGTTCCCCCTTTATATCTTCCTTGCCCAACTTTCCCAGAGAAAGATCTTGGATGAAATATTGACCTTTTTCTCTCTCACCATGCTCTGCCTCTACGTACTTGCTTACACCTGGGGGATGTACGTGATGTAACCCCAAAAGGGGGCTCTCGTACCGAAAAATGATATAATAAAGTAAACAAGAACCAAGGAGGGGATAGAGATGAAGTGTTTTGTTCTTACGTGTACCTTTCTGGTGTTCGCTCTCTCTTTTGGGGCGCTGGCAAACGAAAACCCTAACTTGCTGATTCTTCCTGACTCGACCGTCATCGATACCAAAAAGGAATCCTCGCTATCCATTTTAGGTTCAGGGAATCTTAATTCCGGGGAAACTCGCAGTGGGCTTCCCTCGTTTTCTCGTCCAGGAGAGCCACCTGGACTTCCTCCCATAGGTGGTACGACCACAGAACCATCGCCTGGTCTTCCTTCCCCAGGTGCCACCCCGCAAGCTCCATTGAGTTTACCGGCCTCGGGAGGGTTGCTTCCCAATCTCGGAGGACAGACTCAGCCAGGAGGGATTACCATTACTCCCCCCACCTCAGGTTACTATTCGGTGGAAACAGTTTGACCTGGGACGGGCCTTCGGATATAACCCCCTTATCAGGGGAGTGGTGGAATACCCGGACGGGTGGTTCATCAACGTCGATGTTTTTAATAAGTCTGCAGTATTTGCCGAAGATGCAACGGGGCTTGTGGCTTTGAACGCGTATCTTGCCATCCAAAACCCCATGATAAGAACTGCCGAAGAGTTGGCACAGCAAGTGGTGGGCATACTTTCCCAGAACGTGGAGAATCTTGCCATCCAGAGCCAGGATTTCAAAAGCGACCCCCAGGCAGCAAAATCTGGCCTCAGCATGACTTATGGCCAGGTGGTGTTAAGTGGAAATTATCAGGGAAGAAATATGACCATTGTGCTCCAATCGTACGTGCTATACGTACCCGTAGCGCAGTACTCCTTATCGGGAGCTCTTCTTTGCTATGCACCACAGGAAGTTTTCCAGGAAAAAATGCAAAAGTACTTCAACCACATGATTGCCTCCTTTGAATCCGTAGCGAAAGCGGGGTCAGCAACCGGGGGAAGCGTGCCCCAAATCAATTTGCCACAGTAAAAAGAGGCGTGAACCTTGAAAAAACTTTTTCTTCTTGTGGTCGTATTTTTTTCGGGTGTTGCCCTGGCACAACCCATCGATGGAGTCACCATCATCATTCAATCCGCGCGCATCCCGCCAGAAGAAGTCCCTGACTTTGCGACCACCCTGGAACGGGAGATTGACGGGCTCTACCTTGAGGGGAATTACTCCCAAGCTCTGGAGAAAGCCCGATATTTTATGATTCTCGGGCTTCTCCACAACAACGAATTGCTGCAAGCCCATTACGAACTTTTTTCAGCCCGGGCACTTTCCCGCCAGGGAAAATTTCAGGAAGCATTTATCCACCTTGCACAGGCCTATCCCATCTATACGAAGCTGCATCATGAGCAGTATCAATTTCTAGCCCTCGAAACCCTGGTGCGAGTCGCTACCAATCTCAATTACTGGGAAGAAGCTCAGAACTACCTTACAGAACTGGAAAAACTTGCCCAGCACCTCAAAGGGATGTACCAGGAGATGTACCTCTTCCATCTGGGGGTGATGCATTTCCATGAAAATCGCTTTGGTGAAGCCCGAAAAGACTGGGAAGAAGCCGAAAAGGAAGCGGTATTCTACCCTGAAACCCGGGGACTGACCCTCAACCACATGAGCCGGGTTTTTCTCCAGGAAGAAAACCCGGAAAAAGTCCTGGAATACGCACAAAGAGCGCTATCTTTCAGCACAGGAAGGAATCTGCGCTGGGTAGAGCTTGTGGTTCGCCTCAATCTCGCTCAGATCCTGAGCGAATACCTCGGGGAGGAAGATACCTCGGGGAGGAAGATGAAGCCCTCAAACACCTTCGGGTTGCTTTAGAACATGCTGAGGGAATGGACCTTCCTCAGGAAAAAGTATGGGCGCTCAATAACCAAGCGGTTCTTTTCACCCGATGGGGAGAATATGGCGAAGCCAGAAAAGCCCTGAAAGAAGCTCTGGAAATACAGGAAAGCCACCAAATGTCCGAAGACCTTGGAGTGTTGACCAATCTTGGGGTTCTTTCCTTCTACCTGGGTGATTTCGGGAACGCCGAGCGGTATTTGAAAAAAGCGTATGAGGAAGCATTCGGGCTCAAAGACCAGTACTCTGGTGGAGCGCTTATCCTTGGTAACTTGGGAATGCTCTACAAGGCTATGGGAAAACTCCAAGAAGCCCTTCCTTATTACGAACACGCCTACCGTATACTCAAAGAGCTCGATGCCAAAAGAGATACAGCTAACCTCTTGAACAGCATCGCCAGTCTCCATGTGATGACTAAAAACCTTGAGCGGGCCGAAGAGGTTCTGTATATTGCCCACTCCATTTATGAAGTGCTTGTTGACAAAGAAGGTATGGCTCAGGTGGAAATGAACCTGGGATACGTCAGGATGGAGAACAATGACCTTGATGAAGCACAAAGCCATTTTGAAAGAGCTTTACAGGAGCTCGAAGGGAGTGCCCTCCGGTCATTGCGTTTCTACGCCCTTCTGGGGCTTGGAGAAGTGGAGTTGAAGCGTAATGAGAAGGAGAAGGCCTTCATACATCTCCATGAAGCCATCGAAATCGTGGAGAAAACCCGTAATCGGATGGAGGAAGTGAGTGATCGCATTTGTCTCACCCAGAGCCGGCTTGCGGTATATGAGTTTCTCATGGAAGCGCTCTTCCGTGAGGGAAGAATCGAAGAAGCCTTCAATCTCTCCGAGCGAGTAAAAGCCAGGAGTTTCCTTGATGTGATGGTGGGACAATCGGTACAGGTGAAATCCAAAGACATGGAGGTAATGGAGAAGATCAAGGCCTGGGAACGGGAAAAAGCGCGTCTTGAAGCCAAAAAGGTCGAGGTAAGACAGGACACGATAGCACTCTGGAAAGTTACCGAAGAATTGGCCCAGGTGGAGAAAAAGCTCCATCTCCTCTATGAGGAACTAAAAATCTCTTCCCCGGAACTTCTGTCAATGGTCGCAGTCTCTCCTCTATCGTTTTACGAGATGCAAAAATCAATTCCCGAAGATGTGGTGGTGCTCGATTACTTTGTCCTTCCAGACAAGACCTTCGTCTGGATTATCACCACTTCGACCATCAGTGGCTTTGAACTCCCAGTGGGGGAAAACGTGCTCTACGAAAAAGTTGCTCTTTTGCGAAAGAAACTCGCCAGCCCTACAGAAGAAGACTTTGTCTCTCTTACCAATGCTCTGTGTGAAACACTCTTTGTTCCCCTGGAAGAACACTTCCAAGAGAAAACAAAAATACTCCTTATCCCCCATCGTTCCCTCTCTTTTCTTCCCTTTCAGGCCCTTACCCGAAGAGGGCGGTATCTCCTAGGAGAGTATCTCTTTTTCTACGCTCCCTCCCTCAATACCTACTTCTATTCTCGAAAGAAAGAGGGGAACCCTTCGGGGCGATTTCTGGGTTTTGGAAACCCAAAATTTTCTGATCCCGATATTCCCCCTCTTCCGGGGGCCGAGGAAGAGGTGAGAACGATTGGCCAACTATTCCCAAATCCTCTGCTCCTTTTCGGCGAAGAGGCTACAGAATCTGCCTTTTACCGATTGGTCCAACAAGCCAGCATCGTGCATCTCTCCACACATGGTTCACCAGACGAGCAATCCCCTCTTCAGAGCACGATTCTCCTTGCTCCCGACCGGGAAAACGACGGTTTCCTTCTGGCTGGAGAGATTTTTTTCACCACCTTGCAGACTGACCTCGTGGTTTTAAGTGCCTGCCAGACCGCTTTGGGGCAATACAGTCCTACTGAAGGACTCATTGGATTCACCCGTTCCTTTTTCTACGCTGGGACATCATCGCTCATCGCCAGCCTCTGGAGTGTGAGCGACCGCTCCACCAGAGACCTCTTCGTGAATTTTTATCGCCACATTGTGGAGGGACTTCCCAAAGCGGAAGCCCTCTGGCGAGCCCAGATTGATGTGGCAAACACGTATGAACACCCTTTCCACTGGGCTCCCTTCATTCTGATTGGGAAAGAACAATAAAGGAGGTTGATAATGATGAAAAGAATGGTTTTTCTTATCCTGGTCATCACCCTTTGCTTAGCAATCTTTGTTCAGGAAGCCTTTGGGGAAAGAGGGTTGACTCTGAATATCCCTCCTGGCTGGACACCGGTTGAACCCCTCACCCCGCAACAGAAATTGCGTGCCTTCCTCATCAATGAGCAGGGAATTGCGCAAGCCGAACTCATTTTTGCCACCGAACCGGTACCGGCTTCCCTCACTCTCCAGGACTACTTCCAGCAGGTGAGTCAATCCCTACTGACCCTTTTCTAAAGCTATACCCTTCAGGAAACCACTCCTTTTGAATGGAGCGGTCTTTCGGGCCTGCGTCACGAGTTTCTCTTTCGAGTCCAGGGGAACCCCAATGAACTACAAGGACTGGCGTTTCTTTTCCTCCTTGACAATCAAGTGTATACCCTTCTTTTCGACTGCCTGAGCACCCAATTTTTCCAGCTTGAGCCCCAACTTATTGAGATTACCCGCGGACTCATCGTCGTTGATAGCCTTTCCACAGCAACACCCTACACCCCACCATCATCTACCACAGCTCCATCCCAGGGACTTCCAAGTCTTAGTGTTCCAGAAACTACGAGTTCTGAGTATTGGACGTATCAGAACCCTCAAGGACGATTTCGCATTCCTCTCCCCCAGGGCGCTTCCCTTACCCAGAAACTCGATAATGGCGCGGTGTACGCCACCCCCAATCAGGGACAACTGGTGATTATGGCACTGGAGAACGACGCCGCAGTCCAGGGAATCGTGGCCCAGGCTGTCCAGGGGAAGAATTTTCACGGTGCCTCTCAGTTGCAAAGCTTCACGGGAAATCCCGTTCAGGTGGCCCTCTATAGTTCGAAAAACCCTGAAACCGGCGTGGAGTATGCCACATTGGTAGGGACCCTCTCTGGCAAAACCCTCCTTATCCTCCTTGTTTTACCGACCACCGAATACCAGAACGCTTCCCCATGGATTGAAGTGTTTTTTACCCGGATCGAAGCACAGTAAGGTTGAGGGGGTCAACCCCCTCAACCTGAGGAAAAGGTTACGGTATAATTAAAAGGAAATGCTGAAAAAGGAGGAATGGTAGTGGCGAAAATCAACCTTGAGGAATCGTTCCGGGTCCCGCTTGAGCTTCTGGGAAAAGTTCCAGTGATCCTTGTACCAATTGGAATGACCAGTGTGTTTATCCTGGTCCTTACTCTATCTATGCGAGGAGTTTTTGTCCGCTGGGAAATTTTCGTGATGAGCCTCATTCGTTTCGCAGTGATTCTTTTCGATATGGCCTGGGTGACTCTGCTCCTTGAGCAATACTTCCGAGGGGAAAAGGCCAACCTCCAGGAAACTTGGGTGAAGCTTTCCCAAAAACTGGGAAAGGTCATGATTGCCGTGATTCTTGTCACGGTGATTGTATCCCTGGGATTTTCTTTCTATATTGTGCCAGGAATCATTCTTGCCGCCCTCTTTATGATCACCGTTCCCCAGGTTGTGGTTGAAAAAACCACGTTTGACAAATCCATGGCCTTTATGTCCCGGTTCGTGTTTAGGGACAAAAATTTTCTTCCTCTCCTTCTCTATGTGTTCATTGCCTTTCTGCTTGGTCTCATTCCTACAGTGGGTTTGCTTCTCAACGCCTTTTTCCTCATGCTCTTCTTTCCCCACTTGTATCTTCGTTACGGAAGGGAAGAATCATAAAAATGGAAGGTGGCGAGTCAGGAACCAAGCGGTTTTTTGAAACCTCCAAGCTCATTCGACGTTCTTTCCTTGCAGTGGCCATCAGCTTAGGGAGCGTCCTTTCTGTTTTTCTCTGGATGCACTTCCAGGGCGAACAAACCACCTTGACACTCCGTTTCCCTTTTTACCTCCTGCCGGCTTTCACTTTTGTGTTCTTGTCCTGGTTCACCGACGCTCTACGATTAGTGTTAATCACCCGGGCCTGGCAGAAGGGCATTTCGTTTCGTAACGCCTTGACTGTGGTTTTATCAACCCACTTTTTAGCCGGTGTCACCCCCTCCAATACCGGCGGCGGAGCAGCAGAAATCTACCTGCTCCACAAACTGGGATTTACCTGGGGAGAGGCGGGGAGTCTTTCTTTGAGTTGTGGACTCCTTTACCAAGTGGGATTTCTGGTGCTTTTTCTCTTAGTCCCTGCTGCGGTTCCTTTTTCCCTCTTTTTCAGGACCATGCTTTTCATTTTTCTAGCCTACGGTATCGGTCTTGCCCTCTTTTTTGTCCTTTCTCAGAATCGGAGAATACTCCCGAGCCTCATCGAAAAGATGGTGAAAATCCCCAAACGATACTTTCCCCGCTACGCACGGTATAATGAGAAAATGGCTCTGGAAGCGGCTTTAGATTTTCTGAACGAATTTCGGTCAGGTTTTCAGCTCATCTTCTTTAAGAAACCGTACTACTTTGCTCTGAACATCGGATTTTACACCCTCCACTTCTTTTTTACTTTTGCCATCACGTATTTCATCATTCTCACCATAGGCGGGAACCTCCCTCTTTTTGAAGTGGTGAAACTCCAAATCCCTACCTTCTTCCTCTTCCGCTTGACCCCCACCCCTGGAGGAAGTGGAGGTATTGAATTGGCCCTTACTTCAACCTTCGCTCCCTTTCTGGGAGATACCCACGCTGGAACCCTGGTTTTCCTATGGCGTATTTTCAGCTATTACCTTACCCTGGTGGTGGGAGGTATCACTTTCTTACGGAGTATCCGCAAAGTTTAACTTTACAACGTCTTCCCGCGGTGCTACCATAGAGTAAGTTAAGGGAGGGATAATTATGAAAGTCATTTTTTTTCTTATTCTCCTTTTGGGAATTTTCTGTGCCCTGCCTCTTCTGGCACAGGACTCCTCGGGACCGGTTATCGTTTCCATTGTTCCAGCACCTGATTCGGTTGTACCGCTGAACCTTTCAGAGATAAAGGTGACTTTCTCGGCCGAGATGGTCAAAAGCGAAAACGTGGGAATGGCCCAGGACATCATCCAGGCTCCTTTTCGGATTACTCCCCACCTTCCCGGACAATTCCGGTGGGAAGACCCGAAAACGCTCTTGGTAAAACTTAAGGGGGCCCTGAAGGAAGCCACCATCTACACCTTCCGGTTCAACGACGATTTTGCCGACAAAGAAGGAAGGCTCCTCTCCGGACGGCACGATTTCACCTTCAAAACCGCACCCCTTAAGGTCAAAGAGGCCAAGCAGGTTGACTATAATCCGGACGGGAGCATCGTCATTCAAATCGATTTTTCTCTCCCGGTTTCGCCCCAGAAACTACGGGGGTTTCTCACCTTAAAGAATGAAAAAGGGCAGGAAATCCCGTACCAGCTTCCCCTTGGACCAGCAAGCACCAAGCTCTTTCTCACCACCTCACCCCTCCAAAGCCCAACTGTGTTTTTGGAGATTCTGGCAGGATTAACCAGCGAAAAGGGACCGCTGGGATTAGAAACAAATTACCAAAAGAAACTCGAAGCTACCTACGAGTTTGAAATCACCGGAAGCTACGTCTACTTTACAGGACCAAAGAATGTAACCATCTCTTTCAACACTTCCACACCGCCGGACCCTCGCACCCTTCACAGTTTCATCCAGATTGACCCCTCCACTCCCTTTACCGTGAGAACCACGTATTACGGATTTGAAATCACCGGCAACTTCGCACCTCGCAGCCGCCTGGTGGTGACCCTCAAAAAAGGGCTTAACGCTCAAACCGGGGCGAAACTTCAGAAAGATTTTGTCAAGGCATTCATCATCCCCGATGTGTATCCTTCGATTGCCTTCCCCACCCGGGGCATTTACCTTTCTCCAACCAGGGGTGCCCGTATACCAGTCGAAACGGTGAACGTTAATCGGGTTAAACTCAGTCTCTGGAGAATTTACGAAAACAATCTCCCACTGGCCTTCGCAGAAGTCTACGGTATACCCCCAGATCTTCTTTCAGAGCTCGTCTACGAAGAAGTTCTCTTTAACGACGCCCAGCCTAACACACTCACCCGCAAAGCCATTGATTTAGAAATGCTCACTGGTGGAAAGCGAGGAGCATATCTCCTCACCGCTGAAGACGAAGCCTCAACCTGGATTCGGGCGGAACAAATTGTGATTCTCACCGATATTGCCCCCACCGCCAAACTCTTTCCCCGGGGTATACTCATCTGGGTGAATTCTTTAGAAAAAGGCCAGCCTATTCCTGGTGCTGAAGTCAAGGTGCTTTCTCGTTCCAACCAGATTCTGGCCCAAGGAAAGTGCGACGCTGAAGGCGTACTCTTTTTAGAACGGGAAGAACCCTGGGGTGAAGGAAGTACGGCTCCATACGTGGTGATGGTTTCCCAAAACGGTGATGTTTCCTTTCTGGTTTTGCGCAACGAACTCTTTGCTCTGAGTGGATTTGACGTTACCGGCAAAGAGTATCTTCGTAGAGGGTACGAAACCTTTCTCTACCTCCCCCGGGGAGTTTTCCGACCGGGAGAGAAAGTCGACACTAAAGCTATACTGCGGGGACCATCGCTTGCACCACCATCTCCTTTCCCGCTTCTTTTCACCGTGGTAACCCCGTTTGGAAGAACCCTCATCCAAAAGACGGTACTCCTTTCTGAAGAAGGTGGTGCAGCCTTCGATTTTACTCTTCCCGAGAACGCTCCCACCGGGACATACCGTATCCGTTGCAGCCTCCCGGGAGGCGAAAACCAACCTCTGGGGGAGAAGAGTTTCCTGGTCGAAGAATTCACCCCACCCCGTATGCGTCTTTCCCTCTCCTGCGACAGGGATTTCTTAGGCCCGGGGGCGGAGGTTGACATTCTTCTTGAGGGTGAATACCTTTTTGGAACCAAGGCTTCCGGAATACCGTACACCGGTGAAGTGACTATTGAAGCCGATACCTTCACTCATCCGAACTGGCAGGGATTTCAATTTGGTAATCCGGAGATTACCTTCGCCACCCTGAAACTCCCTCTGGGAGAAGGCATACTGGATGAGCATGGAAGAACTTCCGTGCGTTTCCTTACCCCGGCTGACTTGATCGCTCCTCCCTCCCTGCGAGCCAGATTCACATTCACCCTGAACGACCCAGCCGGACGAGGGGTGAGCCAGCATCTTGTACTTCCCTTTTATCTCTACCCTTACTTTCTGGGTATCAAGTATTTCCAGAAAGACCAGGAACCTGGACAACCGGTTGATTTTCAGGTTGCAGTCGTTAAACCAGACGGGAACGTGGAAGAACGTATCACCACGCTCACTGCCCGGATCTACCAGGTCATTCGTCACTACGTCCTTACCGAAAGCGAAGGAAAAATGAGGTATAAGGCAGAAGAAGAACTCTCTCTGCAAAAAGAAGAGGCTATTTCACTTTCAAGAGGAATGGGGAAATACACTTTCACCCCCTCCAATTACGGTGAATACCTTCTGGAAGTGAGTGACCCTGAATCCGGCAACACCTCCACGCAACGTTTCTCTGTCTACGGGAAATACGGATTTCTCCCCGAAGGGGAAGCTCTGTTTGACCGGATTACCATGCAAAGTGACCAAAAGATCTATTACCCCGGTGAAGAAGCGCTCATCACCTATCAGGCACCATTTGCTGGGAAAGCACTCATCACCGTGGAAACCGATCGCATCCTCTTTCAAAAGGTGATTGACGTCGAGAGTGGAAAAGGCACCATCACAATTCCTGTCACCGAGGCCATGAGTCCCAATGCTTATTGCTCCATGACCATGGTGCGGAAAGCCGATGCGGAAGAACCGCTTCCTCGTCGGGCCCTGGGAACCATTCCCGTATTTCTTAACCGCATACCGACGCATCTTGTCATCACCATCGACGCCCCAAACACCATTCGACCCAAAACCACGCTTCCGGTACAAATCACCGTTCGGGATATATTTGGAAATCCGGTTCATGGAGTAGAACTTTCACTGGCACTCGTTGACGTAGGACTCCTACAGCTCACCGCAGAAAAAACTCCCGACCCCTGGACGTTCTTTAATGAAAAACGACAGCTCACGGTGGGAACCTTTGATCCTTACAACGACCTCATTGCTCCAGAACTCGCCACTACGCCACTCCTTCACCCAGCTGGAGGGGAAGCCGCAAAATTTCTGGCCGACGAATTTGCCCCCCTGCGACCCCGGGCATTCAAGATCGTTTCGTTCTTCCTGCCCACCCTCAAAACCGATGCGCAAGGGAAGGCCAGCGCCGAGTTTGAAATTCCGGACTTTGATGGGCGCTTAAAGCTTGTGGCCGTAGCCATGAAAGGAGAACGGTTTGGTTCCGGAGAAAAGGAGGTCTTAAGCACAGACAAGGTGGTCACCGAAGTGGTGGCCCCCAAAGCCGTCGCCCCAGGTGATGCCTTTGAAGTCGCCCTCTCCATCTTTTCGCATTCCGAATATACCGAAACGGTGGAAGTGGTAATGAGCGAAAATGGCCTGGTAGAAATTGAGGGTCCCAAGGAACTACGCGTGGAAATTACGCCGGGTGGGCGAATTATAGAGTTCATCACTATGAAAGTAAAAGACCTCTTGGGAGAAGGCATCCTCACCGTGAAAACCATCTTTTCTGGTGGTACCCGGGAAGACCGGGTTTCGTTCCTCATCCGACCAATCACCCCGAGAATCACCCTTGCCGGGGGCGGAAAAATCGAACCATCGGAACGAAAGCGGGTTGACCTTCCAACTGCCTGGCTTCCGGGAAGCATCAGGGGGTATTGCACCATTGCTCCATCACCCAGGGTGGACTTGACGCGCCTCGGATCATTCCTCTTTGAGTACCCCTATGGATGCGTGGAACAGACCGTTTCCTCAGCCTGGGGACTTCTGCTCCTCCCTGACCTTTTACGGGATGTTGACCCACTCCTGGTTAACGAAAGCGAAATTAGGAATGCCATGGAAAAGCGTATTCGACGCATTCTCTCCATGCAGACCTACGAAGGAGGTTTCAGCCCCTGGCCAGGTGGGTCGCAGAGCAGTTTCTGGGACTCAGCCTATGCGACTCATTTCTTGCAGGAAGCCCAAAAGAGAGGATGGCCTATTCCTCAGGAGACCCTTCAAGATGCCCGGAATTTTCTCCTCACCCTTTTGACTCTCCAGCCCTATTCTGAAGAGGAATGGTACCTGCGCAACCTCTTTTCATCCCAGGCTTATGCCGCCTATGTCCTTACCCTTCAGGGCGAAGCGCCTTTAGCCTGGATGGAACACCTTCGGGAAAAACGTTCGCTTCTCCATGAATCAGGACTTTTACTGTTAGCCCTTGCCTACGCTGAAGCTGGACAAAAAGACGTGGCTTTAGAGCTGGCTGGAGGGTATACACCAACTTTCGAAACAGCACCTCAAACCGGAGAGATTTACGAATCATCGCTGCGGAAACTGGCCCTGCAACTCCTCCTTACCCTCCGACTTGACCCATCTTCAGCCCAGGCTACCACCATCGTCAACCGCATCCGCGAGCTCCTCCCCCAAAGTGAATACCTCACCACCCAGGAAAGCGCCTTCTTGGTTCTGGCTCTCAGTGAGTACTTCGCAGGACAAACCTTCCTCCCCTATATTACTTTCACCATGTATGATACCACTGGCCGGGAAATCCAGCAGTTTGTGAACCAAGAAAAGGTAACCCTTTCCACGGAGACTCTTCCCTCCTCCTTCCAGATTGAGAACCAGGTCTCAGGAAGACTCTTTTATCTCTGGAATATCAGCGGATTCCCAATCACTCCCCAAAAACCATGGCAACATGGAATAGAAATCAAACGGACCTATCTCAATACTACTGGCAATCCCCAGAACCTTCAGAATGTGAAACGAGGAGAGATACTCGAAGTGCTCCTCCAGGTCGCCACAGCCCAGCCTTTAGAAAACGTGGTGATCGTTGATCCACTTCCTGGGGGACTGGAGGTGGAAAATCCACGCCTGGCCACAAGCGTCAGTTACGAGGGGGAAGAAGAGAGCTCCCCGCTCCATCTTGAAATCCGGGATGATCGGCTGATCCTCTTTATACCCAACCTTCATGGAACCTTTGAATACCGTTACACGGTACGGGCCATTACCGCGGGAAGGTTCGCCATCCCTCAGGTCAAGGCAGAGTGCATGTACAATCCAGCCATCTCAGCACTTGGCGAAGAGGGGAGCGTGGTGGTACGGAGAGAGTAAAAGGACAGAAGGATAAGTGGGGTTTCCTCTTTTTTGCCCCACTTATCCTTCTCGTGTTTCTTTTCCAGAGTATCTCGGTCAATCCAGAGCGAATCCTTTCCTACTCCTCTTCACCCCTGATCCTGAGTCAGGAAGGGAAAATCCTCCGGGTTTTTCGTTCTGTAGAGGACGAGTGGTGTATTCCGGTAGAGCTCGACGCCATGGGGAAGTGGCTTCCGCTCCTTGCAGTCGAAATCGAGGATCGCCGTTTTTTCCGCCACCGGGGCTTTGATTTTCTATCCCTGGGGAGAGCCTTGTTCCATAATTTTCGGGAACGACGTATCGTTTCCGGTGCTTCCACCATAACGACTCAGCTCATCCGCATGACCCATCCTGGGGAAAGGAGTATCTTCCAGAAAACGAAAGAAGTCGTGATGGCCCTGAAATTGGAACGGCGTCTTTCCAAAGAAAAAATCCTCGAAACCTATCTAAACCGGGTCCCCTTAGGCAAGAATATCCGGGGGGTGGAAGCAGCTTCCCTTTTCTATTTTGGGAAAAATGCCCGTAACCTTTCCCTCGGAGAAGCTGCAATCCTCATCGGCATGCTTCCCGAGCCAGAACGGCTCCGACCCGATAAATACCCGGAACGGGCAAAGAGGAAACGCCTTATCATCCTTGATATCCTCTATCGGCGTGGGGTTATTACCACAATCGAGTACGCCATGGCTACCAAAGAATCCCTTCCCCCAAAACCAGCCGGATTCCCCCGGTATGCTTACCATGCAACCGAATTCCTCCGCACCCTCTTCCCTTCCCCGGTTTTTTCCTCTCTTTCCTTTGAACTCCAAATCTGGCTTGAAAAAGCGATGAAAGAAGCCGTTGCCACTCTTCCCAAAGAAGTGACCGCCTGTGCCCTGATCGTGGAGAATAAAACCGGACAGGTTCTCGCCTATGTGGGAAATGCCCGATTCGAAGAAGAGGGAGACTGGGTAGACTGTGTGCAGGCCCCTCGTTCACCGGGTTCAGCACTCAAACCTTTTGCGTATGCTCTCGCTTTTGAGGAGGGTCGCTACACCCCTTCATCACTTCTTGCTGATACTCCACTGGGTCTGCGAGGGTATATCCCGCGTAACTTCGACGAGCGGTACCGAGGTCCGGTGAACTGCCGTACCGCCCTCTCCTATTCTCTCAACGTTCCAGCGGTACGGGTTATGCGTGCGGTGGGTGTTTCACTTTTTCTTTCCACCCTGCAACAGCTCGGTTTCACCTATATCAACAAAAACCCGGAATACTACGGTGATGCTCTGATTCTGGGAGGGTGCGAAACGACCCCACTGGAGATGGCTCGAGCCTATCTTACCTTAGCTCGTGAAGGAGAAGCCATCGAGCTGAGTTTTCTCCGCGATGCACCACCGAAAAATGGAAAACGTATATTTTCACCGGCTACCTCCTACCTCATCGCCGACATTCTGGCCGATCGCACCAGATTTTCCCCTCTTTACCACAAAGAAGGGGGCTCAATCCCCCTTTTTGCCTTTAAAACCGGTACCTCCTATGGCTTACGGGATGCCTGGACTATAGCCTACAATCCCGATTACACCGTAGTGGTCTGGTATGGGGATCCCTCCGGGAAACCCCACCAGGAACTGGTGGGACTGCAAACCGCTACCCCCCTCGCAGTCAAAATTATGCAAAAGCTCAGCCAAGGAAAAAGTACCTGGTACACTCCCCCCGATACCATCGAATGGCGAGAAGTGTGTTCCATTTCCGGCAAGCTTCCCTCTCCAGCTTGTCAGAACCGCAGCAAAGCTCCCTTTATCAAAGGAGTGTCGAGATTGGAAATTTGTAACCTGCACCGCTTCGACAATGGACAGGTGGTCACTCTCTGGCCCAAAGAATTGAGCCTCTATCTGGAAGATCAAAAACGCTCTTCACCCATCACAAGTCCGACAATCTCGCTCACCATTGCTTCCCCAGCGGACGGGAAACGATACCTTCCCAACCCCCTTACCCGGGGTCTACGCCTTCCCCTTCGAGCTGAGACCAAGGAAAACGAAGTGTACTGGTTCGTGAATGGAGAATTTGTGGGAAAAAGTAAGAGAGGTGCTTCTCTCTTTGTCACCCTCTCTCCGGGAACCCACACCATCACGGCTTCTTCGCCCTCTGGAAATACCGATACCGTGACCATCGAAGTGGGGTACCCATCGTTGACCCTCAAAGGCGAAGCGTTATTTTAACGTCTTTCAGCACGCGTTCACCAGTGGGATAAAAAATATCCCATTTCCCGGCGCTTCCCGAAGAAAGTACCTCAAAGCTCCGTTCCCCATGGTATAACCATTTTTTCGCTATCCCTTTGGTGCATCCCCGAACCATCACCGCGATTCCTTCCCTGATTCGCCCTTTCTTTTCCCGGACCGGCGATTCGTTATCCAAACTAAAGTAGCGTAAATCACTCGTTACGCACCACAACGGTAGCCTCCATTCTCCAGATTAACATCGATGTCATCGATCACACTCATCCTTTCTTTCCCTAAAAAACCCACGGTCTGCTACAATAGGATAGGAAAAAGAAGGGGGTGAACGTATGGATTACACCTATGTGGAAATCAAAAGACAACCTCAGAGCTTTCGCGAAGCCTTATCCACCGTGCAGGGGATGAAGTCGGATTTGCGTGCCCTTTTTACCGAATCGGTCGACGAAGTGGTTTTTGCTGGGTGCGGTACCTCCTATAACCTGGCTCTCTCCGCCGCCCATACTTTCCAAACCGTGACCCAGATTCCTGCCCGGGGAGTTCCGTCTTCAGAAGTGTTTCTCTTCCCGCAGGGAATTTTTCTTCCCTGCCGGCGATATCTTTTAGTGGCCGTCTCCCGGTCCGGAGAAACAAGCGAAACGGTGCAAGCCTTGCGGTTTTTTACCGAAAACTACCAGGGGAAAACCTTAGGGGTCACTTGTGAACGGGATTCACATCTTGCCCGGATATCCTCATTAGCTCTGGTCCTTCCCTTTGCCCACGAAGAGAGCGTGGTGATGACCCAGTCTTTTTCCACCATGCTCCTTTCCCTCACCGCTCTGGCCCTGCTCCTTCAGGAAGAAGGAGAAAACCTTGATTTGCTCCCCGAATTACTTCAGCAAGCCCTCAACACTCATGAAGAAACCGTAAAGAATCTGGCTGAGCAAGATACTTTCACCAAATTCATCTTTTTGGGCAATGGTCCCTATTACGGAATAGCCTGGGAAGGCTCTTTAAAACTCAAGGAGATGAGTCTCACCCCCACCGAGACCTTTCACTTTTTAGAGTTCCGTCACGGTCCCAAATCCATCGTGGATGAACAAACCTTAATCATTGCCCTGACCTCTGAAAGGGCGTTTGCGCTGGAGAGGGAACTCCTTAAAGAGATGATCGATCTGGGTGCTATCCTTTTCCATCTGGGAAAAGTAACTCTTCAGCTTTCCCAGACGGTAGAAATCCTCTTTCCCGAAAACGGCATCACCGATATTTCTTTACCCCTTCTCGACGTACCTTTTCTGCAACTTCTGGGATACTTCCGAGCCAAGAAGCGTGGTCTTGACCCGGACCATCCCCACAACCTTACCAAGGTAGTCAAATTATGAACCATTTTGCCCTGCGGGGAAACATCGTCGCCAAAGAGAAGATCCTGGAAAATGGCCTTGTAAAGGTCCAAAATGGGCTCATCAAGGTTCTTTTCAGTGAAAAAGAGAGTCAAGACTGCCAAACACCCACCCTCTCTTTCACCGGGTGTTTCATTTTCCCTGGACTCATTGACCTTCACATCCACGGTCTTTTGGGGTTTGACGTCACCGAACATGGCGTACGAGGTGCTCAAAGACTGAGCGACCACCTCCCCACCTTTGGGGTAACCGGGTTTCTCCCCACCACCCTCACCACGTCCTGGGAACGATTGCTGGCTCTCCTCAACGAATTTAAAACCTTTTTGCCTCCGTCACACGGCGCCCAAATTTTTGGGCTCCACTTAGAAGGACCCTACCTTTCCTTGGAGCGAAGAGGTGCTCATGACCCCAATTATCTTCGGACTCCTCGAAAAGAAGAAATAGCGTCCCTTCTAAATTGTGGAGAGGGAACCATCAAACGAATCACCATTGCCCCAGAATTAGAAGGAGCCATGGAAACCATCGAATACTGCACAAACCAGGGAATCCTCGTTTCTCTTGGACACTCCACCGCCTCTTACTGGACCACCCAAGAAGCCTTCCAGCGGGGTGCAAAGCTCATCACCCACCTCTTTAATGGGATGGACCCCCTGTACCATCGCAAACCCAACCTCCTCGCTTTTGCCCTGGAAAAAGAGGAAATATATACCGAAATCATTGCCGACACAATCCATGTGAGTCCAGAAATTTTGCAGCTTGCACTGCGGTGCAAAACGCACCACAAACTCCTCCCGGTGAGTAATGCCATCAAGGTTGCCGAACCCCCAGATGGGGTATACCCGTATCAACCTGAAGACGTGATGCTCATCCAGGGAACGGCAATCCTTGCCAAAAGCCAGAGTTTAGCCGGAAGCACTCGCCCTCTCAACCAAGCATTGTACCACCTTCATCGGTATACCGGACTCTCATTTTCTCATTTAGCCACCATGGGAAGTCTCCTTCCGGCAACACTTTTGGGCTATGACCACCTCCTGGGAAGTATCGAAAAGGGGAAACAAGCCGACCTTGTGGTTTTCGACGCAATGCTGACCTCTCAGGCAACCTTTATCAAGGGAGAAAAAGTCTATGAGCGAGTTTAACCTCACTCTGTGGAAACGCCTGCAGGAAGAACGATTACTGCAGCAGGAACGAGAACGAATGAAAACTCAATCTCAAACCATTTCTCTCCTTCGGGCTTATTTTTCCCGAAAAAGGGTACGAGAAGTGTATCTCACCGGTTCTCTCCTCCGGGAAGGAAAATTCCTTCCCTCTTCGGACGTCGATGTGGCCGTCTTGGGACTTCAGGAAGACTATTTCAAAACCCTGGCGGAGTTAGAACACTTGCTTGATCGAAGCGTGGACCTCATCGAGCTGGAAGGATGTCTCTTCCGGGACGACATCGTAAAACGGGGTTTACGCATATGGTGAAGAAAGAACCTCTAGCTCTTCTTCTGGGGTATCTCAACAACCAGCTGGAAATTTTCCACCGGCTCCTTGCGGTGATCGAAAAAAAGAACACCACAACCGAAGAAGAAACCGTGTACCTGGGCTACCTCCTCCACAACCTCTATTGCGCCCTGGAAGACCTCTTCCGGGAAATCGCCAAAACCTTTGAAAATACCGTGGACGAAGATCCTCTTCGCTTCCACCGCCAGCTTTTGAAAAGAATGAGCCTGGAAGTCCCCCGGATCCGACCCCGGGTTCTTACCGCAGAAAGTTATGCCATCCTGGATGAATTGCGGGGATTTCGGCACATCTTCCGCCACTCCTACGCTTATAGCCTCTCCCCTGAAAAAGTCCTCCATCTCAAGGGAAAAATCTGCACCCACTGGAACACAATTGAAAAAGACCTCCTCCAGTGGAAATCATTTCTGGAAAAGCAAATCGAGGAATAAAGATAACCCCTCACCGATGCTCACTCATCATCTTAAGGATGGTTTCTTTGTCTTTCACTCCCCTGGTAGTCCCAATCTCCATAATGCAGTGCGCCGCAACAGCATTGGTGAACTGGGCACACCGTTTGATACTGAAACCAGAAAGAAGCCCACAGATAAACCCAGCACAAAATGCATCTCCGGCACCTGAGGTGTCAACCACGTGTTCCAGCCGGTAGGAAGGGACATAAAAAGCTTCGTTTTTTGAAGCCGATGCCACATAGCACCCTTCCTCCCCTAACTTAATCACGACGTTCTCCACTCCCCGAGCGATAAAAAATCTGGCTATTGTCTCCGGATGGTCATGGCCACTTAAGACTTTCGCCTCTTCGTAACTGGGCATAAACAAGTGCAGGTAAGGCAGGGCACCCCCGATTTTCTGAAACCATTGACCACTTGAATCCCAGGCAGTGTCCATGCACACGAGGATTCCTTCCTCGCGAGCAAATCGTGCCAGCCAGGCTGTACCTTCACCATCGAAAAGAGGCATAAGAAAAGTGCCAGCAATCAAGAGCGCTTTGGCATACCTGACTAAATCGAGGTTAATATCCAGAGCGGCAAATTGGGCACTGACTCCCAGAAGGTGAACGATGGATCGTTCACCCTCCTCGTCAATGAGCACTACCGAAGCCGAGGTTGGGGCTAAGGGATCAATCACCACCCCCTTACATCGACCCCCTCCCTCTTCAGTGTCTCCAGGAGATATCGTCCAAATCCATCGTTCCCCACCTTGCTCACGATGGCAGTGGAAACTCCTAATCTCGCAAGGTCGATCGCTGCATTCAGGGCACACCCTCCGGATTGAAGGGTGAGTTCTTCAACGAGTTGGAGCTTCCCTCTCCCTGGAAACCTGGAAATTGGCTTTACCAGAACATCAGCACAGGCAATCCCCACACAGACAACCTCGAACATTCTTCACCCCTCTGGTTCAGATTATACCATGTTTAGAGGTATAATGGTGATGTGGTCTATTGAGGGAGGCGAAAGGGGTGGAACAAAAAGAACGAATCCTGAAGATGTACGAAATGATGTACCGCATCCGGAAGTATGAAGAACGGGTCAATTCCCTTTTTCTGCAGGGCATATTACCCGGTACCATCCACCAATCTCTGGGGCAGGAAGCCTGTGCCGTGGGAATGTTGTTTGACCTTGAGCCAAGCGATTACGTGGTTTCAACCCACCGGCCTGCGGGTCATGCCTTGGCTAAAGGGGTTCCGTTACGTTCTATGATGGCCGAGATGTTTGGGAAATCAACCGGTTGTTGCCGGGGAAAGGGTGGCTCCATGCATGTTGGGGATATCAGCGTGGGAATGCTTCCGGCTATCGCCATCGTGGGAGGAGGATTGCCCATTGCGGTGGGTCTGGGGTTATCCTGCAAGATGAAAGGAACCAGACAGGTGGTGGTCTCTTTCTTTGGCGACGGGGCCAGCAACGAGGGGGCTTTTCATGAAGCGCTAAACGGTGCTGCCATCTGGAACCTTCCGGTAATTTTTGCCTGCGAGAATAACCATTATGCTGCTTCGACCCGGGTGGACAAGGTGATGAAACTCAAACACGTTGCTGAGAGGGCTTCTGCCTATGGGATGCCTGGTCAAATTGTGGATGGGATGGATGTCCTGCAAGTGAACGAAGCAGCCCGGATAGCCATTGAACGGGCTCGAAGTGGTGGAGGACCGACCCTACTTGAGCTCAAAACCTATCGCTTCTGTGGTCATTCCCGAACTGATTCCTGTCGATATCGAGATAAGATGGAAGAAGAGTACTGGTTGTCCCGGGATCCCATTCAAACCCTCCGGATTCACATCCTTCGAGAAAAAATTGCCGACGAGGAGAGCCTCCGAACCATTGAAAATCGGGTGACAGGGGATATCGAAGAGAGTGTACAATATGCGCTCTCCTCTCCCGATCCAGAACCGGCGGAAGCCTTACAACACGTCTTCTATGGAGAGTGAAACCATGGCCAGGATGACCATTGCTGAAGCTCTGCGACAGGCTATACGGGAAGAAATGAGACGGGACCCAACCGTTTTCTGTATCGGTGAAGACATCGGTATTGAGGGTGGATTTGGTGGAGCCTTCACCGTCACTTTGGGATTATCCGAAGAATTCGGACATGGGCGAATTATCGACACTCCGGTCTCTGAAATCCTTATCGCTGGAGCAGCCATCGGCGCAGCCATAGGGGGAATGCGCCCCATTGCCGATGTGCAGTACAGCGATTTTATCTTTTGCATGATGGACCAGATTGTGAACCAGGCAGCCAAAATGACCTACATGTCGGGGGGAACCGTGAAAGTGCCCATGGTTCTGCGTGCTCCAGTGGGTGCCACCACCCGTGGTGCTCAGCACGCTCAGAGCATCGAGGGATTTTTCACCCATGTTCCAGGGCTCAAAGTGATCTGCCCCGCCACACCCTACGACGCCAAGGGTCTCCTCAAAACGGCCATACGAGATGATAACCCGGTGCTGGTTCTGGAACACAAGCTCCTTTATGGAAGCAAGGGAGTGCGTTCAGAAAAGGCAGCTCTGAGTCTCGTGGAAGACGTACCAGAGGAAGAATACTTCATCCCCTTTGGTCAGGCAGCCATACGGAGAGAGGGTAAGGACATCACCATCGTAGCGAACCTCCTCATGCTCTACCGCTCGCTCGAAGCCGCAGAGGTTCTCTCTACAGAGGGAGTCAGTATAGAGGTGATCGATCCCCGAACCCTGGTCCCTTTTGACTACGAGACCGTCATCGCCTCGGTCAAAAAAACTTCTCGACTCATGATCGTTGAGGAAGATACCCGGAGAAATGGGTGGGGCGCGGAGGTGGCTGCTCAGATCGCTGAAGACGCACTGTACTACCTGGATGCTCCGATAAAGAGGGTGGCTACCTACGATGTTCCCATTCCCTTTGCCCCGGTGATGGAACGCTACGTCGTTCCATCGGTGGAACGAATCATCCAGGAAGCAAAAGCTCTCATGCACTCATAAGAAAGGGATGACCGTACCATGGCTCTTTATTCAATGAAGGAACTGGTCGAACATGCCTGGAAAAACCGGTATGCGGTGGGATATTTCGAATCCTGGGACCTCATATCCACTCTGGCCGTCATCGACGCCGCCGAGAAAATGGCTGCGCCGGTCATTATCGGTTTTAACGGCGGTTTCCTGGTGAACCAGGAACGCAATGTGAAGGAAAACGTCTTTCACTACGGAGCAATGGGAAAAGCCATTGCCCACCATGCTCGAGTCCCCGTGGCGCTCCTTCTCAACGAGTGCCAGGATTTCCCCACCATGGTTCAGGGTATCCTAGCAGGTTTTAACGGAGTGATGTACACCAATGACCGGGGGCTCTCCCTGCAAAAAGCAATAGCTCTCGTAAAACGTACCATCGACGTGGCCCACACTTGCGGAGTGTACGTGGAAGGAGAAGTGGGTCACCTACCCACAGCCGATGGAGAAGAAAGATTGACAACAAAAGCTAACTTGAGCGACCCGGAGGAAGCCATCCAATTTGTGCGGGAAACTGGCGTAGATGCCCTCTCTGTCTCGGTGGGCAATGTCCATCTTTTGGAAAAAGGGAAGGCCCGTCTCAACCATAGCCTTATTGAGGCGATCGAAAAAGCCGTGCACGTTCCTCTGGTGCTCCACGGAGGAACCGGTATTGATGAACATGATATCAGGACCGCAATCAGCCTGGGAGTGAGCAAAATCAACGTGGGAACCTTACTCAAGAGGGTGTTTCTGGAATCACTCGCCAGTTCTTTCGCCGACCCCCAGGTGGAACACACCAATGTCCATGACCTTCTTGGTAGGGGCGGCAAGGACGATATTTTGAGCCGGGCCAGAACAAGGCTTGCCGAAGAGGCGTCTCGGTTCATAAGCCTTTTTGGTAGTGCGGGAAGAAAAGGTTTGGGGTGAAGTGCACATATGGTTACCGAAGTGGTGATGCCTTCCGCCGGACAGATCAGTGACAGGTTGCGGATCATCAGGTGGTGTAAAAAGGTCGGCGACGAAATCAAAAAGGGTGAAATCCTTTTTGAGATTGAAACCGATAAAGCCACCATGGAAATCGAGAGTTATCGGGACGGAGTGCTTCTGGCAGTGCTCTATCCCGAAAACCATTTGGTGGAAGTCGGGCAAGTGGTGGCCTATATCGGTGAAAAGGATGAGTTACTTCCCGAAAATGTCAGTCAGAGAGAAAAACCGGAAAAGAAAACGTCTCTTGTAACCCCAGAGCCAGAGATAAAAAGGGAACCAAGGGGAAAACCGCTGGCCTCTCCTTTAGCCAAAAGGCTGGCTCAAGAACACCACCTTGACCTCAGGGATATTTCCCAGATTTTCCCCAAAGCAGCTCTCAAAGGGGATGATGTGCGAGCGTTCCTCCAGAGAAACCCGAAAGAAAAAGCCAAAGACTGGTATTCCTTCCCCCTTTCTCCCGTACGAAAAGCCATCGCCCAGAGGGCGGTGCAGAGTGTTTCCTCTATCCCTCACTACACCATCTCCATCGAAGTGGAGATGTCGGAATGCATCAACCTGAGGCAGTACTTCAAGGAGAATTTCCAGATGAGAATCTCCTATAACGACCTCATCATGAAATGCGCTGCCCAGGCAGTGGAAAAATATCCTCTGGTAAACGCCGCCTTCGAAGAGGAACAGGTAAAGGTGTATACAAGTGTCAACTTTGGTCTGGTGGTGAGGGTGGAGGATGGGTTACTCATCCCGGTGGTCAAAGAAGTGGGTCGAAAATCGCTCCTTGAAGTTGCCCAGGAGAATGAAAAAAATATCCAAAAAGCCCGCAACGGAGAGTTAACCCCTGAAGACCTGGCACTGGGAACCATCACTCTTTCCAACTTAGGGATGTACGGCATAGACCGCTTCGTGGCCATCATCAACCCCCCACAAACCTGCATTCTGGCCGTAGGAAAGATTGCCGAACGCCCGGTTTATAGAGAAGGAAAAATTGTCGCTCGCCCCCTTGCGACCATCACTGCCTCCTTCGATCACCGTCTTATCGATGGAGCCTATGGGGCTGAGTTCTTGGTTTTGGTTCAAAAATTGCTGGAAGACCCATGGTTTCTGGCCGGAGAGTGAGGGTTTTTTAAAGTAACGAAGGCAAAAGGTCTGAGGGCAAAGCCTTCAAGCCCTTTTCTCTTTGGCTTTTTTGTTCTCGTACATCCTCCAATCGGCCACCTCCATCAAGACCTCCAGGGTTTTGCCATCCTCAGGGTACACACTGACTCCGGCCGAAAAACGAAGCGAGATGACCTCTTCCCCTTCCTCAAGGAAAAGGGGCTACGCTGCAGGCGTTCCAGAAGCTCCTGAGCCTTTTCTCCCGGAGTTTGGGGAAGTAAAAGCACAAACTCATCTCCACCGAAACGGGCCAGAGGGTCATTACGGCGGAGGTTAGCTCGAAGATGTTGTACAAAGAATGACAGCATCCTGTCACCAAAAAGATGGTCAAAGCGGTCGTTGATGGATTTAAAGTCATCCACGTCCAGAAAAACCAAAGAAAAAGGCCACTGATACCGTTCGACAAGAGGCAAAATTTCCTTTCCATTCTCCCGAAAAGCCTTGTGGTTCAGGGTCCCGGTCAGGAAATCATGAGAAAAAAGGTGGAGGGGTTCAGCTTCGGTTTGCATTCTATAACGGAGGAGTTCGAAGGTTTTCTGGAGTACTTGCACCCGCTGTATGTTTATGCCAGTGAAAGACTTCCCTCTCCTCCCGAACAGGAAAAGACTTGCAAGCTCACCAGATACAGTGCTTCTCTGTCCGTTTCTTCCGTCCTGCTCCGCTCCCACCACCACAAAAACTCTCTCCGTTCATCCTCTCAAGATACAAGGCTTCTTCCGCATCAAAAACGGACTTCAGCAATGTCACCACCTGACGCCAGAAAGCACCTGACCTAACTGAATCTCCCGTTAGTGCCCGATGAATAAGGTCAAGGAGGGTCCGCTGAAAAAGATGGTCACGCTGGAGTTCTTCCCAGTGGTACATTTCCTGGGTGACATCGATACCCGAGAAGGCAAAACCCGGCACCGCACCAGCTGAATCCAAAAGAGTCCGGTAATTCCAGCGGATTGCCGCATTTCGCCCCTAGTATTGAGAATCTTGATAAAGCGCTCACGCTCGGGAATTGGTTCACCCTCCCGAAGTTTGCGAAAAATCAACTCTCCCTGCACCCGTTCTCCGTCCTTGAAAAAACCTTCCAAGGTCTTTCCCAAAATAGCTTTTCTTTTAAATCCCAGAGGAACACTCCCTGTCCGATTGATGTACTGCACTTTCCCCTCTTCATCAAGGATAAGGAAAATATCCCGCACGGCTTCCAGGTAGTTTCGCAATCGTTGCCATTCCCGATAGAGGGACAACCAGTGACTTTGGCTCTTCGCAACATCTTCCAGTTCAAAAATGATTCCGGTTTCATTCTCAGGCATGGGGAAAAGAGGAGTGACTCGCACCAGAACTTCTTTTCCTTCCTTAGTCCTCAGCCAGAGCAAGACACGTTCACTTTTCCCCTCCCGAATTTTCCAAAAATAGTCCCAGGCCTTTTCCTGTATTGCCGAGGGAAGAAACTGGACAAAAGAACGGCCTTTAAGGTCTAAAGGCATATATCCCAAAAGGTTGGTGCCTTTTTCGTTAATTCCCTGAATCCATCCTTCTCGGTCCAGAAAAAGAGCCGGCTTATTTATTTGTTCCAACAATGCTTCGATCCCTAGATACAAAGATTGCTTTTTTTCCTGTCAGACCCCCAGAAGCAAAAACAGGGACCCACCTACAAGTAGCGCTCAATGCAAGGCTTCCTGTAACACTAAGAGCGACGGATACTCCAGGAGGAAAAGCGCTTCTCCTAAAAAACAAACCGCAACCCCATCCAGAAAATGTCGAACGGAAGACTCCAAAGAGGCACCAGTACGAGAAAAATGCCAGCAAAAGAATCACCAGGCTATTCACCATAAACCGCCAGGACAGAAGAAAAGTCCTACTCAGGACCAGAAAAAATCCGTGAAAAAGAAAAGTGGCAACGAATAACGAAAGCAAAAAGAGCGTTTTTTTCTTTCTCTTCTCTTGAGAGAACTCCTCCGGAGAACGATAATGCCTTTCCACCTTGTCCCCCCAACTTTCTTCCCCGGAATCCATATTATATTGTATTTACCAAACCTTTGCAGAACAAATCACGCGGCTATCGTTTCTCGTAAGGCTTGTAATCCGAAGGTGGAAGCGCTTTTCCGACAAACCCGCAAAGCACCAGAATCGTCACCACATAAGGAAAAAGAAGGATAATCTGCGAGGGAAGGACCCCCAAAGCCTGCACACGCATCTGCAGCGCATCGGTGAAGCCAAAAAGGAGGCTGGCCAGAAAACACCCCAGAGGTGTCCATTTCCCAAAAATCATGGCTGCCAGGCCCATAAAGCCCCGGCCACTGGTCATGCCCCAGGCAAAGAAACTAAGGTGCGCAAGCGACAGGAATATTCCCCCCAACCCCGCAATTCCTGAACCGAGGGTCACGAAAAACATCCGGTAACGAAAGACATTGACTCCCGCGGTATCGGCTGCCTGAGGATTTTCTCCTACCGCCCGGAGCCGCAATCCCCAGGGAGTATGAAAGAGAAAAAGGTGAGAGAGGACAATCAAGAGGAAAGCAATATAGACCAGGGCTGTGTTTTCACCCAAAAGCCGTTCAAGGTACGGCATCCGAAAAAGTGGTAAACTCACCACGCTCCCCGAAGCCCCTCGAGAACCCCAGATTTTCTGACACAGAAACGCACTAAAACCTAAACCAAAGACATTGATTCCGGTTCCCACTACAACCTGGTTACCATGGTATTTGACAGTGAGAAGAGCTATCACAAAACCCAAAACAATCCCAGAAAGGACTCCGCTTGCCAACCCTATCCAGGGATTTCCGCCCAGGAAAGTGGCTAAAACCGCAAAAAAGGCAGAATTGAGCATGATTCCCTCAAGACCAATATTGATCACCCCGGCCCGCTCGCAGAACATCCCTCCCAGCGCGGCGAAGAGCACCGGCATGGACATCCGTAGCATAGCCTGGAAAAGACTTAAACTCAAAATCTCCATTTTTTACCGACCTCTACTCCGAAAGAGCAAAATCTGCATTAAGCGGGGAGCAGCGACGAGGAGAATCACCAGAGCCTGGATGATGAGAGAAAGGTCAAGCGGTACCTTGGTGACCCGGGACATGGTCATTCCCCCAGCCCGCAACATGCCAAAAAGAAGGGAAGCCAGAATACACCCCAGAGGATGAAGTCGCCCTACCAGACTCACCGCAATACCGTCCCAGCCGTATCCAGGGGAAAACCCATCCACGAACTTTCCATGTACCCCCAGTACTTCTCCGGCTCCACCGATACCAGCCACGAAGCCACTTAAAAGGAAGGCCAGAATCTGACGCGAGGGAACCGAAATCCCCCGGTTCTCCGCCACCAGAGGATTCAGACCCACTGCCCGCACCTGAAAACCAAGATAAGTCCGGAAAAGAAAGTAAAAAACGAGTATCGAAAAGATGAGAGCGAGAATAAAGGCAAAAGAAAGCTGCGTCGGTGGAAGAATCCGGGGAAGAAGGGCTGTGACCCGCACTGGATTAGTCTGTGCCACCCATCCAGGGGCCTTCAACGGATAATTCACGAAATAACTTGTAAGATACGAAGCGATGTAACTCATCA
The DNA here is from genome assembly GCA_039638595.1 of Atribacterota bacterium. Taxonomy (NCBI): domain Bacteria; kingdom Pseudomonadati; phylum Atribacterota; class Atribacteria; order Atribacterales; family Candidatus Caldatribacteriaceae; genus Candidatus Profundicultor; species Candidatus Profundicultor thermophilus. The sequence goes on along the minus strand of JBDIWM010000003.1, from coordinate 22,841 downwards.
TCATGGTGGTGATGACTTCGTGGGCCCCAAGGTAGGTCTTAATGAGCGCAGGAATCAAGGCCCACAGTGCTCCTCCCATCCCCCCACCAAGAAGTGCTAAAAGCAAATGCAGAGGGAATGGTAAAGAAGTAATCGCCGTTCCCAGAATCGCTGCCAAAAAGGCTCCGATAAGAAGTTGCCCCTCAATCCCAATGTTGAAAATACCGGCTCGAAAAGAAAGCAAAAACGAAAGCGAAGTGAAAAGAATGGGCGTGGCCTGGGTCAGAGTTTGTCCAAAGGCGTTGCGACTCCCAAAGGCTCCCCGGAAAAGGGCGGAAAAAGCCCGTAGAGGTGGATAACCGGTTACGAAAAGCACCAGAAACCCTAAAAGAAAGGCCAAGAGAATGGCCAAAATTTCTAATACAAATGGAAACTCAAAAAAGCGCCGGCTACGAAGCCGCAAAGGACTTCCCTCCCATGAGAAGCCCAAACTGGTACTCGTCACTCTCTGGACTCAGTTCCCCGATAATCCTTCCTTCATAAAGTACCAGCACCCGGTCACTCAAAACCCGAATTTCATCAAGGTCAGCAGAAATAAGGATAATTCCCTTTCCCTGGTTTTTCAACTCCAGAATCTTCCGGTGCAGGTACTCCGTGGCTGCCACATCAAGGCCTCGAGTCGGCTGACAGGCCAGAAGGACCGAAACTGGATGGGATAATTCCCGGGCTAGAACCACTTTTTGCTGGTTTCCTCCGCTTAATGTCCGCACCAGGGCATCGCCCCCGGGGGTGGCAATCTCAAACTCCTGGATGAGCGAAGAGGCAAACTCTTGCAAGGTTGGCAAATGCAGTGTGAGAAAGCTTCGCCGCAATGGTGGCTCATCTTCAAACCCCAGTATCATGTTCTCCATCACGGTAAAATCAAAGATGGTCCCCCGACGATGGCGATCTTCCGGGATGTGGGCTAAACCCCTTTTAATTCTCTCTTTGACTGAAAGGTGCGTGATGTCTTCCCCATTGAGCACCATTTTTCCTTGCCTCACCCGACGAAGTCCTACAATGGCCTCGGCAAGCTCAGTTTGCCCATTCCCCTCCACCCCAGCAATCCCCAAAATCTCATACCGGTGAACCTGAAAGCTCACCCCCCGAAGCGCCTTACCCTTCTCAGGCAATGTCGAGATACCCTCAACGGAAAAAACCACCTCTTCACTCGGCTTTTTTCCCCTGGGAAGCTCAAAAAACACCCTTCGCCCCACCATCATTTCCGCCAGACTCTCCGGTGTGGCTTCCTTGATCGCACAGGTTCCCACCTTTTTCCCCCGGCGCAGGACTGTCACCCGATCACAGAGGGCAAAAACCTCCCGCAACTTGTGGGAAATAAAGATAATGGTCTTCCCCTGCTTTTTGAGAGTCAAAAGGTAGGCAATAAGCTGATCCACTTCCTGTGGGGTAAGGACAGTGGTGGGTTCGTCAAAAATCAAAATCGACGCCCCCCGGTACAACATCTTGAGGATTTCCACCCTCTGCTGTAGGCCAAGGGGGAGGTTGCTGACTCTTTCGTTCAGGTCAATACGAAGTCCGGTTTGGTGAAGTAGCTCTTCAATGCGTCGCAAGGCTTCCTGACGTCCGAGGAATATTCCCCGTCGTGGTTCCTGCCCCAGAATGATATTCTCAAACACCCGAAGCTGGGGAACCAGAGTCAGGTTCTGGTGAACCATACCAATCCCAAGGCGAATGGCCTGGGAGGGGCTACCGATGGAAACCTCCTGACCTCGCACGAAAATCCTACCTTCATCGGGGCGGTAAAGCCCGTAAATCACACTCATGAGCACCGACTTTCCCGCCCCATTTTCGCCTAAAATTCCGTGAATTTCTCCCTCTTCGATATCGAGGTCAATATGGTCGTTGGCCAGAACCCCCGGAAAACTCTTAGTAAGGCTCCGAACCTGTAACGCAAAGGCCATCTTTCAATCTTTACTGGAACTCTGGCGGACGAGGAACCTTGATTGCTCCTTGGGCCACTTTTTCTCTGGCTTCGAGCACCTTGTCCATCACTTCTTTGGGAATTGCTACCGCATGGGTAAATCCGAACCGTTCCTCCCACAGAGGTTGTTCCTCAGGGATCCGGCAATTGCCGATCCATCCTTCAGCAATTCCCTTTTCAAAGATTCCTCCCTGGAACGTTCCGGAGAAGGCTGCTTTGATGGTCTCATACACTGCCACATCCACTCGCTTGGTCATACTGGCAAAAATATGGCTCCCCAGGTAACATTGGCAGGCATCCACCCCCATGGCAAAAACTCCTCGCTCTTTGGCTGCCTCCAGAGCTCCCAAACCGCTTTTTCCAGCCGCCGCCCAGATGACATCACAGCCCTGGTCAATAAGAGACAGAGCTAGCTCCTTCCCTTTGGTGGGGTCAGCCCATCCCCCCACATACACCGTGGGTAACACCACCGCTTTCGTATTGGCCCACTTCACTCCTTCTTCAAATCCGATAAAGAAATCCCGAATCAGGGGGATGTCCATACCACCCACGATGCCGATTTTCTTGGTTTTAGTCATATACGCTGCTTCCACTCCTAACAGGAAACCACCTTCGTTAGCCTTAAAAAGAAGAGAGGCCACATTGGGCTGGTTGACCACCATATCCACAATGGCAAACTTCTGATTAGGAAATTCCTGGGCAATCATATTCAACGCATCGGCCTGGTCGAATCCCACACAGACGATGATTTCGTATTCCCCTGACGAAGCAAAATCTCTCTGATACCCCTCATACTCAGCAATAGCTTTTGGTTCTACGTAATCGAGTTCCACCCCTAATTCTTCCTTCGCTTTAAGTGCTCCGGCATAGGAAATATCATTAAACGATTTATCCCCCAGACCACCGGTGGCTAAGATCAACCCAATCCTTCCCGCTCCTTCAGCAAAGGCAAAAGAGAAGAAAAGCAAACCAAACAAAAGAACTGTGATTAAACCTTTTCGTATTCCTTTCATTCCCATTTCCCTCCCCACTACCTGGATTTTTTTCATTGTATATCTCCATCTCCAAAAACACAAGGAGAGGTTCAGCTGGCTCCCTGGTCATGCGTTTCTCCTCTTATGAGAATTGAGCCACAAAATGGTGTCTTTAGCGTAAACCCTGAACACGGACAACGTTGAGAAACAAAAAGCGGAGAAAGAGGACTCGTCCTCTTTCTCCGCTTCAGTAGTGGTTGGATAAAACCAAATCTACCTTCTTCCCTGGCGATTCTGCTCTCGACCAGCTTGGTTTTGCTCTCTTCCCCACTGATTACCGCTTCCATCCTGGGGACCACTCTGGTGGCCCTGGCCTGAAGCGTTCCCGTTACCAGCATTTCCACTGCCACCATTCCCACTACCGGAACTTCCGTTACCAGCACCATTGCCATTGCTGTTGCCACTCCCATCCCGCAGGGTCACTCGATTGCGGTTTCGATACTGGTTTTTGGTTTTAGGGCCAGGTGTTCCACCCCAGACCGGCTTCCCGTTGGCATCACGCAGGGTTAGGGTTACGGTATTACCATTTTGATTTTTGCTCACGCTGTAAGCCACGAACGTATTTCCGCTAGTGCGTTCTCCCACGACGGTGACCTCATCTCCCACGTTTACCGAGAACTCCCCCACAAACCATGTCGGACCAAGCTCAACCGTAAGAATTTCCTCACCCACCCGAACCTGCAAACCGGTGCTAGGAGCTACCAAGTCAATACTGATGACGGTCCCAGTCAACGATTCCGTATTACCGGTAAGATTCTGGCCCCAGTTGTTTTGAGCTAAAACCGAGGCCGAAAGTCCCAGCACGAAAAGGCCAGCGAACACCACTCCTAGAAAACGATTCTTCCACACTCCCGTTCACCTCTTTCTCATTTTTTACGAATATCTTAAAAACAATGTTTGACCAAAAAAAGAAGAAATAATGACAGAATTGTAAAATTCGCTGGCTCTCTCCATAGACGAAGAAATCGCAGTCAAAAAAATTTTACGTTCGCTTCATGTTCGCTTAAGGGAAGAATTTTATACTCTTCCCAACAATAGAAAGGAGGTATTTTCATGCGGCGCACAGTGTGGATTGTTTTCGTGTGTGTCTTGGTGTTGTGGGTTAACCTTGCAGGAGCCCAGGAAAGTTTTCAGGGCGTGGTGTTTGAGGATCGGAACGGAAACGGTCTTCGGGATGCTGGTGAACCCGGAATTCCCAACGTCTGCGTCTCGAATGGGGTTGAAGTGGTGGCAACCGATGGCGAAGGTCGTTATAGTCTTCCCCGAAAGGACGAGATGGTGGTTTTTGTGATTAAACCTGCGGACTACAACCTTCCGGTCAACGCAAAGAACATCCCTCAGTTTTTCTATGTCCATCGACCCAATGGTTCACCTGATTTTATCCAGGATTACGAGGGATTTGCCTCCACTGGGGAGCTCCCTGCCTCGGTGGACTTCCCGCTCCTTCCTGGGAAAAAGAACGATTCTTTCAAAGCTCTTATCATCGGTGATACTCAAGTGACCGACCACCGGGAAATCGGGTACCTGCGGGATTCGCTGGTCAAAGAAGTTCAGGGAACCGATGCCGCGTTTGCCCTCGTTCTTGGGGACAACGTTAATGACGTCCTGGGACTCTATGACCGGTACCTTCAGGTTATGGCAGGAATGGGTATTCCCACCTTTTACGTCCTGGGTAATCACGATATAAACTTTTACTCTCAAAATGACCAGTACAGCGCAGAAACCTACACCAAGATGGTAATGCCCCCATACTACGCCTTTAACGTTGGTAATGTCCACTTTGTGGTCCTTGACAATGTGGTATGGGATGGCAAAGCCTACTATGGAGCAATCAGCGAAGAACAACTCAACTTTCTAAAGAATGACCTGGCCATGGTTCCAGCCGACAATCTCCTCGTGATTGCCATGCATATCCCCCTTATCTCCTATATGGATCGGAATGCCGAGAAACACCAGGTGAAAAATCGGGAAGATCTCTTTACTCTCCTTCAGGGAAGAAAAGTACTCTTTCTCGCTGGTCATACCCATACCTTAGAACGATTGTACCCTGAAACTACGATCGACGGATGGTCACCAAATCTTCCTTTCCCCCAGATCATTCCTGGTGCAGCTTGCGGTTCCTGGTGGAGTGGTCCTAAGGATAAATATGCCATTCCCTTCGCCTATCAGCGAGACGCAGCCCCCAAAGGGTACATGATTTTCGAATTTGAAGGTGCTAATTGGAAAGAAACCTATAAGGTTCTGAACCAACCCTTCGAAGACCAAATCAATATTTCCTTCTTCATAAATGACCGGGTGGAGCGAAGGCTCAAGGAACCGGCGCTTCCCGAAAGCACTTTCCTGCGCGGCGACCTCATCGGAGTCCACGTGGTGGCGAATGTGTTCTGTGACGCTACCGAGGTACAGTGCACCGTCGACGGTCAAATCACCCATACCATGACCCGTCATTCTCTCCCTGACCCGATCATGAACTGGTACATGAAAGACCTCCCCGAGTGGATGCGACCAGTCGGTTCCACCCACACTTACTGGGCTCCGCTTCCTTCCACTCTTGAACCAGGAATCCATACCGTTACCGTCACCGCCAAAGACCGTTACGGCCGGAAATACCAGGAAAAACGCCTTTTTGAAGTGTGGTAAAGAAAAGGAGGAGGGCTCTGCCCCTCCTCCTTTTCAACTTCTTCCAGCGTTTTTGAGCCCCTTATACCCTCAAAGCAAGGAATTCACCACCCCCTTCTTCGGTTATACACAAAAAATGCACCAGTAGAGGAGGTTTTACCGATGTGCACCATGAAAAAGGTCATCCGGTTTTTAATGGCTTTTCTCCTACTGTTCTTGACTCTCCCCCTTTGGGCAATCAATATGGGAAACACCATCCCCCCCTTCGAAGTCCTCTCTCAGGACGAAGAACCACTCACCGAAAAAGACCTCCTGGGTAAAATCACAGTCCTCTTTTATGATAACCGACGCACAGCTGCAGTGAACAATGACCTTAAATACGAAATCAGCGACTTTCGGGAACAAAATCTTCCCCTTCTTGAAAACCTTCAGGTGGTACAGGTAGTCGACGCTTCGAGTGCCAATTTTCTTACCCGAACCATCTGGAAACGGAAACTGCGCGAAAATGCCAGAAAATATGGCGTTGACCTCTATGCGGACTGGAACGGAGCCATGCGTCAGTCCTTCGGTTTCGATACCAAGGAGAGTAACGTCCTTGTGGTTGATCCGCGGGGGATGGTACGTTACGCCCTCCTCGGGAAAGTGGCTACAAGCGAGAAAGAGAAGCTCTTAATCCTTCTCCTTGCCATAGGAGAAGAGAGTGAAAAACAGAAAAGAGCGCAAACCAAAGAGGTGACAATCCCCTGACTTGCCTCTAAACACCTGGACAAGACGAAAGCCGATTCTCGTTCTAAAGACCCAAATGGACAAAGAAACTGAAAAATCGACAATGATGGTCTAAAAACGACGAGCAAAAGTACGCTCATACAGGACCACAATGGCGGTGGTTACCAAAACGAGCACCACCGCCAGAGCATTGGCTTCCTGAAGGTTAACCGAGATTTCGGACATCTGGGTATAGATAAGAAGGGGCATGATATTCACGCCCGTTCCCACCAGGGCAAAAGCAGTGCCAAAGGCACCCATGGAAACGGCAAAAAGCAGACTCGACCCCGCCAAAAGCGAGGGTCGAACCAAGGGAAAAATGACCCGGAAAAAGGCTTTAATCCGTTCCATCCCCAAAATTTCTGCCGCTTCAAGAAGGCTCCAATCTACCTCTGACCACGCCGCAATCATGACCAAAATCATGCGTGGAATGAGAAAGTAAAGATAGGCCACAACCAGTCCCCGCCAGGTAAAAAGGAACGACGAAAACTCAAGCGTATCAATACCAAAAAGCCGTGAAAGCAGGATGGTAATAAACCCGGAGTTCCCCAAAAGAATGATGAAGGCGTAGGCGATAACCAAGCCGGAGAAGGTAAGTGGCAAAGCTAAAAGGGCCAAAAAGACTTCCTTGGTTTTGGGGTCGGTTCTATACAGGGCATATGAAAGCGGCAAACCTATAAGCGTTCCCAAAAGCGTCGTTGAGATGGAAAGAAGAAAACTATTCTTGAGCGACTCCCTATACAGCTTTCTGGTAAAAACTCGGGTATAGGCACTCCAGTCCAAACCTATCTCCCCTCGGATACTCTCCCAGACTACAAATACCAGAGGAACGACAAGAAAGAAGAGAAACCAAAATCCGACAGGGAGTAAAAGCCACCATACCCTTCTCCGGCTCCACATGCTATTCTTCTCCTAACACCTTGCTTCCCCAGAGTTTTGCCGCTTCAGGCTGAACCTTTTGTGCCTTCACCCAATCGATATCAATTGCCTTTGCATACTCCTCGGCTGGCAAGAACTTACTCTGGACTTCGGGTGGCAATTCCACATCATCAAGAATCGGACGGACAAACCCTTCGGCAAAGGTGAGCTGGCCCTCACGACTCATGATGAAGTTAAGCCATAACTTCCCAGCGTTCGGATGTGGCCCACCCTTGACGAGACTGATAGCGTATGGCGCAGTGATGGTCCCCTCTTTGGGAATCACGATCGCCACATCATCACCCAGACCTCCGATGTACTTTGCCCGATACCCGTTGAAGTCATACGTAATCCACACCGGGATTTCCCCCTTCACGAATTTATCGTATTCGGTGGTCTTTTCAATGAGACGAATGTTTTCCTTTTGCAATTCCGCAAGGTAAGAAATACCTGGCATGAGGTCATCCACGCTTCCACCTAAGGCGTGCGCCGTCGCCAAAACGATGGCAAACCCAATCCCGGTAGTGCGCGGGTCAAGATACACCACGCTCTTGCGGAAAGCCGGGTCCAGAAGGTCCTTCCAGCCCTCCGGTATTTTGCGAACCAACCTGGTATTGACCACAAAGACCACGGTTCCCTTGTGAATACTGAACCAATGCCCTTCCGTATCGCGCAAGAGCTCTGGAATTTTCTCAAAGTTGACGGGAATGAACCCTTCCGTCAAACCCTTCTCTTTCGCTGAAGCCCCAAAGGGCATAAAATAATAGGCGGTATCAGCATTGGGACGATTCTTCTCCTTTTCTAAACGAACGACAGTAGCACCACTTCCCAAATCGTTATAGACGATTTCGATGTCGTAACGCTGGGTAAATTTTTTGAACACTCCCGCCCAGTTCGCCCAGGTCGGACCGGTATCATAGCTCACCACAATGCCACCCTCGGCCCTGGCTTTTTCCAGGAGTTCTTTTTCTCCCGGATAAAGTTCTTCTTCTAAAGCCAAAGCGACTCCCAAAAACGCCACGACCAAAATCACACACAGAACCAAACCCACGTACTTGCGCATGCCTATCGCCTCCCTTTCAAACGAGGTATATCCCGACACTCAGTTCCGTTCACGTTCAAGGAGATAGTGAATCGACTCTGGAAGAAAAGTAACCATCACCTCCTCTCCCAAATGGAAACGGTTTTCCTCTCGATTCTGCACATCGACAAGAAACTTCACTCCTCTTACCTCAACTGCTACCCTCACAACGGATCCCAAGAAAACCTGACCCAGGATCTTTCCCTGGAGTGCATTATTCCGAGAAGAAGCCACCGACGAAAAGCGGTCTTTTGACAGGACGTTGAGATTCTCCGGTCGAAGGAGGATCAAAAGCTTTGCGCTTTCGCGAGAAAGTGGCAATCCCTGTAAGGTATGGTCCATCCAACGCAATTTTCCCTCGTCTGGCGATACGACTTCCACCTCCAAGAGCGTAGAAATTCCGATGAATTCAGCAACAAAACGGGTACGGGGACGGGAGTAAACCTCTTCGGGGGTGCCTATCTGCTCTATGAGTCCCTGATGGAGCACAGCCACCAAGTCCGAAATGGACAGCGCTTCTTCCTGATCGTGCGTAACATAAATGGTGGTGATACCCATTTCCTTTTGAATGCGCTTGAGTTCATAGCGTAACTCCAGCCGCACTTTAGCGTCCAAAGCACTCAATGGCTCATCCAGAAGGAGCAACTTCGGTTGAACCGCTAAAGCCCGTGCCAGCGCTACCCGCTGTTTCTGCCCGCCGGAGAGCTCACTCGGCATGCTGCGCATTTTCTCCCCTAAGTGGACCAGGGCGAGCATTTCTTTCACCCTTCGGTCAATCTCGGATCCTTCCATTTTCCGGGCTCGTAAGCCAAAAGCCACATTTTCATAGACGTTGAGATTGGGAAAAAGAGCATAGTGCTGGAAAACCATGCCGATGTTCCGAAGGCGGGAGGGGACCTCGGTGACATCCCGTTCGTCGATGTATACCTGACCCGCATCAGGGCGTAGGAAACCAGCGATGATTCGCAAAAGTGTGGTTTTTCCCGAACCACTTGGACCAACAATGGAAATAAACTGTCCTCCCGGAATCTCGAGATGGACCCCTTCTAAAACCGATGTATAGCCAAAACGCTTTGTAATTCCAAGCAGTTTCACGCTCACCGCACTCATTGCACCACTCGGATTGAAGAGAAACGACTAAAAACCCATAGCGTCATCCCAGCCACCAAAACGAGCACCATCACCGCCGCACAAGCAAAACCGGTGCTCACGTAGAACGCCTGATATAGAGTAACTGGGTAGGTTTGGCTTTCAGAACTCGTGAGAATGAGAGCCAACTGGAACTCTCCAAAAGAAAAAGCGAAAGTCATAATTGCCCCAGAGAGGATACCTAAGCGCAAGTTCGGGAGGAGCAATCGCCGAACAATGTACCACTGGGAAGCACCTAAACTTTCGGCGGCCTCCTCTAGGGTTTTCCAGTCGAGCATTTCCAGATTGGCCATAATCGGTTTCACCATGAAGGGAATGCTATAGATCACGTGAGCGAAAAAGAGGAGTTGCCACGTCCCTACCAGGGACAAAGAAGGCCAGTTGTAAGCCTGGACGAGGCCAATACCCAAAACAATGGGAGGCAAAGCAATCGGTAAAATCACCATGGCATCGAAAAGAGAACGCAAAAGCTTCCTTCCCGAAATATGCACCGCGTACACGGTCGGAATAGCCAAAAGTGCCGTGGCAATGACGGTTAATACTCCCACCAGAACACTCATCTGCAAAGAACGGAGGTACATTTTTTCGGAAAAGAGGGTCCGATACCATTCAAAGGTGAACCCCTGGGGGAAAAGGGTACCAAACCATTTCTCACCGAAAGAACCGACGAAGAGGAGGAGAACCGGTAGCAAAATGTACACGACCAAAAAAGAACGGGAAAGACGTAACCAAAACTGCGATAGACCAAAATGGTTCTCGCCGATCCAAAACATGGAATCCTATCTTTTGTTTCTCCTAATTTTCCCATCTCTGTTCATAACACAAAACCAGGGGAGTGTCAAATTAAAAATTTTTAACCAGAAATAGGCACCGAATATGGAACTCCACCAATTGATAGTATTAGTATGGTGTTGTAGTATTAGTATGGTGTTGAGTGGAAAACTCATGTTCGGGATGTGAAAACAACAGAATGCCCTGTAAAAAATGTGAAACCATTCCATGGGAAAAGCCTGCAGGAGTACGCGATATTGTCATATACGCAAGCCATGAGTACCTACTCCAAAAGTTCTACGAAAATTTGAAGCACGCTTTTTCAATCCAGCGTTACAATGAGTGCCTGATGCTCAAAGAGGACTTCGATGATTTCATGCAAACCGTGTCCATTACAAGCTCAGGGGTATTCACACCATTGGAACTACAAAACATCTCCATCATGGTGTGTAAAGATGTGAACTTTTTGAAGTTCAACGACTTCAAAAGCGTAAGAACGCTCGAGCAATGGATACACATTCACCAGGCAGAGGAGCTGAAGTGGATTCTAGAACACAATGCTATCGTGACCTATTTCCAGGCCATAGTGGACGTGAGTAACCGAGAGATAGTCGGATACGAATGTCTTTCAAGGGGAATAAAAAGGGACGGAAGTCTCCTTTATCCCGAGACCATGTTTCGTTTGGCTGAGAAAGCCGATTTACTCTTCTACTTAGACCGCCTTTGTAGAATAAAGTCGCTTCAAAGTGCCAGAGAAAATGTCATCACCAAGATGATCTTTGTTAACTTCTCACCCAGCGCCATATACAATCCTGAATTCTGCCTCAGATCAACGATCAACACCGCTAAAGAGCTCAATTACGATGTATCAAAAGTGGTCTTTGAGGTGATTGAAAGTGAAAAACTCGAAAACCACGAGCATCTAAAAGAAGTGCTCGACTACTATAAAAAATGGGGATTCAAAGTAGCGCTGGATGACGTTGGTGCTGGATATGCGAACCTTGAAATGCTTGTCCAGCTCAAACCCGATATAGTCAAAATCGCTATGAGCTTCGTGAGGCATGTTCATCACGAACCAATAAAAAAGTCAGTCATCACAGCCATTACCACGCTGGCAAAAGAAATGGGACTCAAGACCATCGCCGAGGGCGTAGAAACGGAAGAGGAGTTTTCCACCGTCAAAGATCTGGGTGTCGATTACGCCCAGGGATACCTTTTTGGAAAACCCACACCAACGATTTAACTCTTGATGTGTGCTGTCATTTAAGACAGAAGCGTGCAATGCTCACCACCACGGGCGTATTCCACCCGAAAGTGTTTCGAGTTCCCCCCTTACACCTTCTCCACTTTACCCGAGCAATGTAAACAATTTGTCACTTTTCGCAAATCCACCGACCGGTTTCAGTTCTTCCGGGTCTCTTCGATCTTTCCAAAAAAGATCCTACCCGTCTATAAGATGCTCACGTGGATCACTGAATTTCCAGGAAAATCGTCATTCCACCACTTGCATAGCTTCCACGCAAAAGGAGTCCCGTATCCGGTTCATATTCGTACTGGGCCAAGGGGTGCCCTGATACGGTTATGGTCACCAGCACTCTTCCCCCTTGACCATAAGAGGTAACGTCCATAGAAAAACCAATCTGAGGGACAGTGAATATGGCGCTCTCATTCAAAAGAACAGGATTAATATAAAAGGGACCAAAGTACGCATCTCCCACCACTTTTGAAGTGGAAGTTCCGTAATTTAAAGTAGCAGTGGAATCGTAATGCGTGATTTTACCTTCTACACCCACAAATCGATAGATCAGCGTTCCTACATAGGACATCATACCCATTGCGCCACTACCCACCGCATAGGTTACATCCCTTCGGGCCACCTCGGGGAGTTCAACATTCCGGGGTAAGGGCAGATTAGCGATGTCAACGAGAACCCTATCCCCGGCCTCGGCCCCGTTTGGACTTTGACGCGTGATGGTCGACTTCTGGATAATACCATCGCTTCGAAACTGGTCTAAAGTGGTGGTGACTTCATCCTGAGACCTCGTTGTGATTGCAAAATAGTACAGATCATCTCCCGCATATCCTCCCTCGACAGTCGTCCCATAGCGGGCATAGAGGTCACGATCGTTCAGAGCCTTTTCTACTACTTTTGGATGGAGATAAAAACCCGAACCCAGGGTGTTCAGTACCTGGAATCTCGGATTGATACTCCATTCTCCCCTTAAGGTGTCAGCGAAAACGTCGAATATGAACCCATAGACTCTTTCTCCCTGTATACTCGTCGCGATATATATGGAGTAACCAGAAAGTGTAGTCGACGAACCCTCCGCTCCCGATCCGACACGGCCTCCGAATTTCGTTTCGTACACCGCACATACGCCTTCCTGTAACCATGAAGGAATGGGCATAAGAACTTCTTTCGGAAAAGAATCGAAAGACGTTTGAGCAAAGGAAATCTGGGCACAGAGGACTGTAATCAAAAGCCCCAAAATGACCACCTTTTTCATGCTTTCACCCTTTCTACTCAATCTCCCCTTATCATTATATAGCCAAAAGATGGACGATGAGAGAGAATGCGAAGAAAATTACCATTAATTTTGTGTTCTTTTGAATCAGGCGTTATGAATGGGGCTCTCTCCAGATGGAGCGTAAACAGGATAGTTTTCCAACAGGTGTTATCTTCCCAAATGAAACCGCAACGTACCTTGCTACAAAATACCCCACTTTCCGGAACACGTAGAAATCCCCTACCTGTGCGTCATCGAAGAGGTGCGTTCACCCATTTAAAGAGTCTCCCGCTCCAAAGAGAAAAGAAAATGAAAAGAAGCTTTAGAAGAGAGAGATTTTGTCGTGCCTTCCATGCCATTGACCGAGAGAAGTGCTTGAAACTCGATCGGGAAATCGCCTTCGAGTGCGACATCCACCAAGACGCGGAAAAAGCGAAAATGTGGGGAGAAAAGGGGCCGGATGACCGCCGGTGACATCGCTGCCTCCCATCTTCAGGATAGTTCAACCGAACGAGGAGCGTTCATCATTGCAGGCATCTTAAGGATAGAAGGTTCCCTTCCGTTCCTTTCTCAAAACAATACCCCAAGTAGCAATCTCAAAAGGACCCATAACACCCTCTACCACGTTCCCTCGCAGGGGAACAAGGTCCTCTTCCTCCTCTACCAGCGACAATCGCTGAATCGCAATTACCGGAAGGGTGAAAGAAAGGCGAAAGCGTTGAGGGGACACTGTGGGATTATACATCCGGATAACCATACCATCACCATTCTCTTTCCGCTTCAGAGCACTCAAAACAAGCACCGGATTGTCACACTCAAAGGGTGACCAACCATTCAGGAAGGATGCTTCATTCCCCTCAACCTGCAAAAGAAGCGGAGGACGGTTAAAAATCCGAGCTTCCCGATTCAGGAAAAGTTGCCAGGCAGGACCTTTAGCGAAAAGAAGCGCCAAACGAAAGCGATGGTTTCCCAAACACTGGGCTCCCTCTGCAGGCAGGCTCCAACCAGCGTCCCCTTTGCGAGTTAAGAGGTCATCCCGTGAGAGCCATCCCACCGCACGCAGAAGGGTAACAGCTATCCGTGTCCCCTTTTCCTCTGGAGATACTTCATATTCCCGAAGTCCCTGGTTGAAGAGGGCAAAAACCTTTTCCCCATCTTCTACGAAGACAAAGTCATTTTGGGGGTGGGATTTACCGTCATTTTCCCGCTGCAGAATGGCAAAATGGGCATCGACAAAGTGGTGTGCTGTCCTGAACGGCACGTCGAAAAGGATTCGTAACCGGTGGTCTCTGGCAGTGTTTTCCAAACCGATATCAAGGTCAATCCTCCGAGATCCACTATAGAGACGAACATCCATGGTAATAGGAACAACCACTCTTTCCTGGCTTCGCCCTTTCCGGTCGGGGGTAAGGGAACGAGGAACCGTCATACTATAATGAAGGCGAACGCTCTGGAGGTATCGGTCCTTTCTCACCCACGAAATGGCAGGAGAAAGGTCACTGCTGTGAATAATTTCGTCATTCTCGCATGGTGAGTAGTCATACTCATCGCCGGCATCGGCACCATCTTCAAACACAGGACCCAAGACGCCTTCCCAGGAGAGTTCATGAGCAAAGAGACGAAGGCACCCCGACGGTTCCACCACAATCCGATAGAACTCGTTTTCTAAAACATTCCTTTGGGGAAAGATCGAATGATTCTCCTTTGCAATGTTTTTGGGAACGATGCGATAAGCTCGAAAACCAAGGGGTGGGAGGTGGTGTACTGTAAAGCCAAGAAAAAGTCGCTGTGCTCTAAAAATTTGAGGAAGGGTATGGGATGGAGTGGCCATAAACGTAACCCAATCGTTTTCGATGATTTCGGGAATCACGGTTTCTTCCCGGCTTTGGAGCTCCAGGACACGGTAAAGAGCGCCCTCCTCAGGTTCGTAAGAACGAATTTTACTCACCTCAAAGTCCACTTCCCGTATCTTCGCTTTCTGAAGGTACACCTCACCTTCAAGGTACGCATCCACCGGATAGGGATAGGGATTAAAAATGAGGAGGATATCTTCATCACCACGGCAACATTTTTCCAGAGTATCCCTCGCCTCTTCCAGAAGCTTTCCCCCCAAGGTTTCAATCTTGCGATACCGAAGCATCATTTCCTCATGCACTGCGTCAATACTGCAGCCACAGATAGAGTCGTGGGGAGAGTTCTGCAAAAGGAGCTTCCAAAGGTAAGCGAGGTATTCCTCAGGATAAGGACCACCCAAAAGAGAGATAACGGTATATAGGGGTTCAAGCCATCCCTCAAGAAGGGAGGAACACTGATGGTGCTTCTGTTTTAAATACACTCTGGTTGAGAGTGTTCCTCCCAGAAGGTAGTTGAGGTCATCAGCCCTCCATTCACCCTCATAAATGGATAGGGTCGGAGCTTCTTCCTCGATTTTCCGGAAAAGATATCCTAGATGGGAGTGGAGAATAACATGTTCGGGAAACCTTTTGCGAAGGAGATCGAGTTTCTGAGGAAGTTTTGGGTCTGGCTCCACGTGGTCACTTCCGTTCATGAGTAGAAGATGCGAAGTCGTAGCGAAAGGGGTGAGTTTCTCCACAAGTCCACCAATTCTTCGCATGAGTTTCTCCTCGTCGTCTGGAAGATCGGTGGCAATGCCATATCCAAAGGGCATGTACAGGGTTAAAACCTTTGAACCATCGGGAGCTTGCCAAAAGAATTCACTCTTTTGTACCGTTTTCGGCGCTCCTCGCCAAAAGGTAGCATGGGGAATACCACTTTTTATGAGTATTTGGGGCATCTGGGCAATGTGACCAAAAGAATCGGGAAGGTAACCAACCCTATTGTCTCCACCAAATGCCCGCATCATGTTCCTACCCAAAAGAAGGTTTCGAATGTGGGTCTCACCACTCACCAAGAATTCATCGGTGAGGACATACCATGGACCGACGAATAACCGCTCCCCTTCAATGTACGACTTAAGTTCACTCTGTCGAGCGGGATTGACCTCCACGTAGTCCTCAAGGACTATCGTCTGGCCGTCCAAGAGAAAGTACCTGTACGCCGGCTCCTCTCGAAAAACATCAAGGAGGTGATCAATAAGCCGTACAAGACGAAAACGAAAGGCATCAAAAGTTTCGTACCACTCCCTGTCCCAGTGCGTGTGGCTTACAAAATGCAGGTACACGTCAAACACCTCCGAAGGGAATTATCGCCTTCCCAACTCCTCACAGAGAGCAAAGTAGTAAAACACATTTTCCGGGGGAATGGTGTGGGTAAGGTGGTTTGAAACACAGTAAAAATACCCGGGACAACTTTTGCCAAAGCGGGTACAACGCTCAACCTCTCTTCGAATATCTTCTTTCGTCCCCTCTGCCAGTATCCGTCCATCGATGTTTCCAACCATGACTTTTTCCTGCCCGTACTTACGAGCCAGTGTCTCAAGGTCCGTATAACTTTCGGCAAAAAATCCATCCGCCCCACAAGCAAGCACATCGTCAATGACACAGTCAAGATTTCCGTCGGAGATAAAAATTACCTTCTTCCCTTTCCTTTTCAGAGGGTCCCATAACATTTCGTAGTACGGATAGAGGTTCTTTCGATACCATTCTGGGTTGAAAATTGGCCCCCTGGCGGTACACAAATCATCGTGACTCGTGAACACCTCGATATCGGTCAAAGAAAAAGCTGAGGTCACCTTGAGGGAGATTTCGGTAAACCCCTTCCAGATTCTCTGAAAATCCTGGGGATAGAGGTAAGCGAGTTCTGCAAAAAACTCCCATCCAAAGAGCATGAGCGGCCACATGAGAAGCGTTCGGTAGTAGTGACCGGGGACCAGAGCCCTTTCCCCCACAAGATCCTGAAGACGATGAAAATCCTCGTTGAGTTTCTTCACCATCTCCTCAAGTGGTAGATGGAAAAACTGCTGGAGCGGGTCTATATCCTCAAATACCTCCTTCGACTCTTGCTCTAAGAACATCGATACCGGATCAAAATGCAAAACATCCTCAATAGAATGAAACCAGGACCCGTGGTCCCATTCCCAGGTAATCCCACTTCCCCATTGGCTCACCTTTTTGCCTCGTTCATTGACGATGGTTCCGTTTTCAAGGATCTGAAAAGCAGAGGGAACATCAGTGCGAGGAGGAATTTCCACATCGATGGGAAGGAGTTCCAACGTACGTAATCGTGCTTTTTGAGGATGCTGCGCTGGATCGATTCCCGTCAACTGCAACTCAAATGCAGGATTCGCCAAAAATTCCCAGTGGGGAATACGGTCTGTAGGTTGAAGGAAAAAAGCTGCCCTAGCTCGACTTCTACTCGCCATCCTGTTCACTCCAGCGCGCAAAAATACGATAAATCTTTTCCAGTTCGTCTCCGTTCCAAGCCATGTCATGCCCAAGGAGAGAATTCGTGGTATCCACGAGCACATAGAGACCGGCCACATTGTTCCCCCAACGCTCAAGATGGGTTAAATAGTGAAAAACGCTCTCAAAAACCACATCTTTATTCAACCCTACATGTGGAGAGAGCACCACCCGGTTCCCAAGTTTGCCTACCACCTCTTCAAACGGTGTTTCGGTAGCCCCGAAATTGATCCCTTTGAGGTTTTCAATTTCAAGGAGTACTTCCAGGTTATGCACAAAATTTCCACAGGAATGGATGAACACTCCACCAAACTCCCGCGAAAGAATGTTGATGTATGGGAGAGCAAACTCTCGGTAGAGTTCCGGAGAGAGAAGAGAGAGAAGGTCCTCGCTTACACAAATCCCTTCCCCCCAGGGGAGGTAATGCTGGAGATGACAGGGAATGAATTCCGCACCTTGTACTGCGCTTCGCTGCGCATGGACAAATTCGATCATAAGTTCGGTGACCATCCCAAGGAGGTGGTGAACAGCCCGAGGAGCATCAAAAAGGGCCAAAAAGAAGTCGTTACTCTCCCACAAGAGGTAGGCTACATCCATCGGCCCCTGGAGATCGGTCATCTTGATGGGTAAAGTTTCCCGGGTTGCGCCTGCAGCGAAATGAGTGAAATCGAGGACTACCCCAAGAAGCCCATCCCGCACTGAGGGTTTCTTCAACGCAAAAACCTTTTCGGAGTCATCAAAGAGTACCGGTTCTCCCCAGGGATATCGACCCTTCGAAAAATGGAGTGGACATCCAAAAGCGGAAGGAAAAATGCTGGTCCCAAAATCCGTCCGAATAGCGGGAACGTCAAAGTCAAGGATATGTGTGCGGTTTTCAATGCGCCGAAGCTCCGCCTGGAGCATGGCCTCAAACGAGGGAATCGTACCCTCTTCGATTAAGAGTGCTTCTCCCGGAGAGCCAATATACCACACCGGACCCTTTTCCTTTCGTTGCCAAAAACGCCTGAGATACCCTTTTTTTTCCTCCATAGAGGAGCGTGATGGAAGCACGATTTTACCACTCCTTTTTCACTTAATAGCCCCTCGGGTTAGACCCTCGATGATGGTTCGTTGAAAGAGAATCACAAGCACAATGACAGGGATAATCATCACCACACTGAGAGCACTCATGAGGTCCCATGGTTTCCCATAGGCCGTTGATTCCAAAGCCACCTCGGTGAGACCAACGGTGAGGGTCTTGCTCCGCGCATCAACGGCAAAGACTAAAGGGTAAAGGAGTTCGTTCCAGCCGGTAATAAAGTTGATGACAAACATCGTGCCCACCGCAGGTAAAATCAGAGGGAAAGCAATCCGAAAAAGAATGTGCAAAAATCCAGCACCATCGATGGCTGCCGCCTCTTCAATTTCTGCCGGAACCTGCTTGATAAAGGAAATGAGAATCCAGATGGTAAAAGGGGTGATGAGGCTTGACATTGCCACCACCATCCCCTCAATTTTATTCAGAAGGCTAACCCTTCCATAGAGTTCGTACAACGGGATTACCGTGGTAATTGGTGGCAGGGCAATGCTCAAGAGAAAAAGGAGTAAAAGAATATTGCTCCCTCGAAAGCGAATTCGAGCAAATGCATAAGCAGCAAAGAAACTCAAGAAAACGGAGACCGCGCTTGAAGAAAGGGCAAAAATAAGGGAATTCCGAAGGTACGATGAGAAGGGAATGTTGCCCGCCATCCGGAGAAAATTCTCCGTGGTGAAATAGGAAGGAAAGTACAGGGGCGGAATGGAAAAAAGCTTATGTTTTGGGGTCACCGAGGAAATAAAAATCCAGTAGAATGGGAAAATGGTAATGAATATGTACACACAAAAAAACACGTAAACCATGACTGCATTAGTCCACAAACCATCTCTGTGCACCCAAAACTCACTCCTTACAGAAGAATTTCAAACTTTCGTGAAATGAAAAGGACAATGGTCCCCAAAATCGCCACCAGTAAAAGTAATGCCACGCTGATGGCCGAAGCGTACCCAAAATTCATATGAGAGAAAGTTTCCTGGTATATCTTATACGACATAATGGCCGTGGAAAACCCAGGGCCACCTCCGGTCATACCGTATACGATATCGAAGGTTGCCAGGTACCACACGGTAAAAAAGAGCACTGTGGTAATGACAATTGGGGAGAGAAAGGGAATCGTAATATATCGAAAACAGTGCCATCCAGAAGCACCATCCACCCTTGCCGCTTCATACAGTTCCAGAGGGACACTTTGTAGACCAGCGAGGAGCAACATCGCCACAAATGGGGTATTTTTCCAGACATTGGCAAGAACAATCGCCCACCGTGCTCCCCAAGGGTCCACCAGCCAGGCAAAACGCACCCCTACAAAGCGGGCGATGAGATCGGCAATGACCCCGTATTCGCTATCGAACATCCAGCGGAAACCCAGCGCCACAACAATCATGGGAATCGCCCAGGGGACGAGATTAATGGTACGCGCGAAGTAGCGAAGGGAAAAACGCTTATTCAGCAAAAGAGCCACCAAAAGTCCCAAAAGCGTCTGAAAAGCAATGGAAATAAACGTGAAAAACAGGGTAAACAGGACGCTCTCACGAACCACAAGGTCAGCAAACATTTTCTGAAAGTTTGCCAATCCCGTGTAGGTATAGGCACCAACGATGGGATTGACCCGAAAAAAAGAGAGGTAAATCGTGTACACCACTGGATAGAGAGAGGTAAATAAACGCAAGACTAACGCAGGAAGGATGAGGATTATGGCATAATAAATCTTCCGCCGGGATGCTTTCTGAAAGTTCACGAAACTTGTCACTCCTTTCACCCTGCTCGAGGGTATACCCTCGAGCAGGGGTAGCGTGCTCTACTGTCCTCCGAGTTCAGCCATCATCTTCTTGCCCTGTTCCACCGCTTCATCCAAGGTCATCTGACCGATGAGATACGCAGATACCACATCGTCCACGATGTTCTGTGCCTCAGCCACCCTGGGGTGGTACGGGCGAGGAGCGGGAACATTGTTGTCGCTATACCACTTCATGTACTTCGCTAAGCCCTCATCACCCAATTCGGCCATGACCGAGTAGCGAGGGTTCATAAACCAGCTATTGGCTCTTGCCAGTTTAGGAGCAATCTCCTTTGAAAGGATGAACTGGATGAACTTTTTGGCCCCTTCTTTATTCGGAGCAAACTTGGGAATCTCCCAGCCCCATCCTCCTGCCCAAGAGGCACTACTCACCGGACCACGAGGAGGTAACGCAATCTCGGCCTTTCCTTCTCTGTACCACTCAGCGTTCCCCCGAGTGACACTATAGAAGTACGGCCACTGACGCATCATGGCTACACGGTCATTCATGTAGTCCTCGTTAATCTGATCGTAATTTTTGTTTAGAGCTTCTTTGGGGAAAATCTGGTGTTCGTAAATCATGTCATGGATAAATTTGACCGCGGTCTTGAATCCCTCATCGAAGGCAAAGGGATTGCCTCCTGCCTGGAGCGTCAAGTAAGCGACGTACACGTAGAGGAGGGCTGGCTTACTGAGGGCGTCTTCAACCCCTATTTTGCCCTGAGCGGTAAATTTCTTACCAACGTCGACCATCTCTTCCCAGGTTGCGGGGGGCAAAAGACCCATGGCGTCGAACCAGTCTTTTCGATAGAAAAAGTAGCCGAATTCAAAGCTGTGCCGCACCCGGTACACTTTTTCATCTAACCAGTTCCAAGCCTTTTCTGACTCTAGCATGCTCGGCGGAAAGTCTTCAAAGAAATCTGCAGGTAGAACGTCGTTCAGTGGTTCAAGCCATCCAGCACGAGCAAAAGCCGGAGACGCCTCGTCTGAATCACTGACCACGTCATAAGGGCTTTGACCAGCCCGATAGTATGTCGTGAGCTTAGTCAGGGCGTCCGTTCCCGAAGAGGGCATCGATTCCAGAATCACCTTGATTCCCGTCTGGGTTTCAAACTGTTCTATGAAAGGCTTCAGCGCTTCATGGGCAAAACTCTGAATAGCTACATGAACCTTTTCTTCCCCAAAAGCGGCTAATCCCCATACGAAAATAACCACCACCATGACGCTTACACCCAAAACCAATAATCCTCTTTTCATGCTCATCATCCCCCCAGAATGCTCTTTGTCCTCTCTTTCAGACCGATACACCACATTTGTCCTTAACAGGACTCCCGAATCACAAGTTGAGGTTCCAGCACTTTGGAATTTGCTCTCACCCCCTTATCGACAAGGTCAAAAAGCACGGTCACCGCCTCTTTACAGAGTTCATACACCGGTTGCCGAACCGTGGTGAGCCGAGGATGGGAAAGACGGGAAAGCCAGATGTCATCAAAACCGATGACGGCAACGTCCTGGGGGACACCGATACCCCCCTCTTTAAGTCGCTCTATTGCTCCAAGGGCGATCAGGTCGTTAGCCGCAAAAATGGCATCAAAGGACTCTCTCCTTTCAAAAAGCATCTCAACAGCCTGGTATCCCCCCTGGAAGGAGAAATCTCCTTCAACGATAAGCGCAGGGTTTACTTGAAGCCCATTCTCCGCAAGTCCCTCGCTATACCCCTGGAGTCTCTTCTGATATACGTCCACACCTTTCCGCCCGCCCAGAAAAGCGATTCTCTGTCTTCCTTTGCGGATAAGGTAAGAAGTGGCAATTTTGCTTCCCTGGTAGTGATTCGTAGTCACGGTGGGTAATTCCGTTCCCTCGATACTCCGGTCCAAGAGCAAAAGAGGAAGGGTATCAAGAAGTCTCGATCGCCTTTCGCTAGTAGAGGGAACCAGGATTACACCTCTCGCTTTACTCTGACTTAAGTAATAGATGAAATTCTCCTCCAGCTCCGGGTTATTCTCGGTATTACACAAAAGCAGAAAATATCCATACCGGAAGAGGAGAAATTCCAGAGACTTGACCAAGCTGGAAAAAAAGGGATTTTCAATATCGGGGATAATGACTCCCACCACCTTCAGCCCTTTACTCCTTTTCCAAACCTGGTGTCCCTCATACCCCAATGACGCCATAGCCTGGTGGATTCGTTCCTGCACCGGGGAGGAAACAGAACCCTTCCCGCTGAGAAACTTTGATACCGTAGAAATACTGACGCCTGCTTTTTCTGCCACATCTTTAAGACGTACCATCACACTAACCCCCATTCCTCTCACAATTCTACTACTCTTTGGAAAATTGAGCAACATTTTCTGCGAAATTTTCTATAAAATTTTTTCCTACTCTGAAAAAAAGGGGGTTCCTAAAAACAACCATCCGCCTCTCAGGACTTACTCGGAACAGAACCCCAAAAAAATTAAGACAAGTCCATATAGAGAGAGAAAAACTGAATCCCCTGTAAAGACGTCAACCAATCGTTGACTTTCTATGGGTTGGCATCGACTTTTCGCTGGTCACTATATGAACTCAAGGATTTCTTCATCATGGGCCTTCGTAATGAACCGTGGCTGCTACAACCTCCCCAAGACACCCATGCCCTTTTTATTTCGTTCCCTGAAATCTCAGAAAAACACGTCTCCTCTTGACCAACGTTAAGCCAAAGACTACCAGAGGTATACTGACCCCCGAAAATCAAGACAGTTTTTCTCCATTTGAGAGTTAGAGCTCATATCTAAAAAATTATCTTTACCATTTGCCCCAAGAGCAAAGATCTCGGCATGGT
>JBDIWM010000002.1 GCA_039638595.1 Atribacterota bacterium | reverse complement strand
CTTTTCAAGGTTCATGCTCCAGAAGAGCAATAGGTATTGTATATGCTCTTCGGATATTTTGCAAGGGGGGAAGGAAAGTTTTTTAAAAATAGTCTACCGGAGGAAGATAGAGACGTTCTGGAAAAATCTTCAAAGGACACACCATCACGACTTCCCGGTCCAGGACACGAGCAATACCCAACTCATCCAAAACGTCTTGATGGTGGAAAAGCTGTACCGGCTTCCCCAGTTTCCGAAGAAATGAAAGCACATGCACAGGATTTTCTTCGAAGAAAAAATCGAATATTTGGATTTCTTGATTCCGCGGTAAAAAGTACCCAATCATGGTTCCGTTCTTTCCCCAGAACGCTCCATTTTTCCCTTCCCGAAAACGCGCGCTGTACCGGTTCCAATGTTCTATTCCTCGTAAATACGAGTGGGTTCGCATCAAAACTAAGAGCCGCCTTTTTCGGTAAAAACCCCCATAACGTTCAAGAATTTCTCTGATTTGCGCTCTGGTTAATACTACTCCCTCTCCCCCTTCCGGCTCCAAACGGCCTATCCACTTCTTACACTCCACGAAACCAAAACGTCCATAAAAGGTCGGAATCTCCGTCACCAGAGTCAGAAAAGAAAAATCCTCCTTCTTTGTCTGATTGAGGGCTTCCTCAAGAAGTTGTGAAGCAAAACCTTGTCCCCGAAACGCAGGATGGGTCGCTACATTCGCCACACCTCCCCCAAGAATGGTCTTTTCTCCATCAGAGAAAAAACGCCGCATAATCCACAAGCACGAGACGATTTCTCTTCCCTCCTCCGCAAGCCATACATCCTCTGGACGGAAAAAAGGGTCAAATCGCAAAAAACTCCAGTAATATCCGGCTTCATCTTGAGGAAAAACCATCCGGAGCAGTCGAACCACTTTTCTAAAATCCTGTAAAGTCCCCCGTCGAATCTTCATCCCCATGATCTTACCCCACTTTAATAGGGTAAAAGATGAACTTTGGAATTCATCTTCTATCCTAGGTTAGTCCTCTTATTCCTGGTTTCCTTTTTCAAGTTCCCGGATTCGTTCCTCAATATGGGAAAGTTCTTGCCGTATTGCTTCAGCCCGTTTCCTCAAAAAATCGAGTTCTCCCCCTGCCGAGATCGGGTACCACCAGGATGGTGCTTCCCACAGCCCCGGATAGGCACACCGGGGAAATCCTCCTTTGTCCCTGCCCACGTAAGGCCAGGGAAGTGTGGCTCCTCGAAAACCAAATCTTCCACATCCAAACATCTTAATGACCTCCTTCCTCAACAGCTTGAATCAGTTTCTCAAACAATTTTAAGCTTTCCCGCACTTTTCGGCTCCAATCCCGCAAAAAAGTTCGCCCAGGTTCGGCGATGGTGTATACCCTTCTTGTTGGTCCTGGACCCTCAGTGTCCCAGGTTGACGAAACCAGACCATCCATCTCCATCATCCGCAGCGTCCGATAAAGGACACTGGGGTGACACCCGGTACTCCAATCCTCAGGGATTTCAAGTCCTCCAAAAGAGCGTACCCATAGCTCGGCCCCCGCAATAGAACCACGAGGACCGCCGGAATGAGAACCTCCACACCAATCAAAGGGTACCAAGAACAACCCCGGGATCGCCCCCGCATGGAAGCACTCCTAATGGTAATGGGAATGGTGACACGTATCTGCAAAAAGGCAAATCACCCTCTTTGTGCAAAAGAAGCATCCTCGAGACAGCCTCAGCGTCACTCTGTAAAACCATTACGCCTTTCCCCTGAAAATAAGCCATAACCCGAGGACCCATACTCCGAATCATGACCCCCTGAGAACCCAAGGATAGAATCTGAAACGTTCCTCAGCTCTGGCCACAATTTTGACTTCCAAAATTCCTACTCAGTCATCCAGCATAGTAACGTATGGGAATTGTCCAAAACGTTGAAAGGTTCCTTCGAATCTTCCATCATCCAGGTCAGGAATAACCATTCGCTCCCTCATGTCTTTGCTTTGAATTCCCATCATCAACTTTTACATACGACAATTATATTCCTTATGTGCAACTTGTTAATAAAAAGACAATATAGAAACCCCAATAACACGACAGGCTTATTTTACCCAGTTTCTACCAGATGTCCTGCCACGACCTTCGCTTCATCACCATCCGAACATAACCTCCATGAACCTCGTTTAAGAATTTGTAAGGATTCAGAACCCCGATGGAGTCACTTCCAGAAATGGTAATCTGAATTTATAATGGAAAAAACGGAAAGGAGAGGAAATAAAATGAAAAAGCTTGCCCTAGTGATGAGTCTTTTCCTGATTCTGGTTATATCCAACTCTTTCGCACAGGAGAACCCCGCGGAAGACCTTTATCGGATGGGCCAGGAACTCCTAAATGGGGGACAGTACAAAGAAGCTCTCGAGTATTTTAACCGGTCTCTCGAAATCGCACCCGACGACGTGATGGTCCTCAACGACAAAGGAGTAGCGCTCTATTTCCTAAACCGATACCGGGAGGCCATTGAAATTCTACAAAGAGTGCTGGAACTCGATCCGGAATACACCACAGCCTACTATAATCTGGGAACTATCTACCTTGAAATCGAGGACTACCCCCAGGCTGAAAAGCACTTGCTCGAAGCCCTCGAGCGACAACGAGATAACGGTGATGCTCACTATAATTTAGGTTTGGTGTACCTGAATAGTGGCGACTACTACAAGGCTTTGGTGCACTTTCAGGAAGCGTTTCGACTCTCCCAGAATCTCAATGCACTCAATAACTCTGGAAACTGCTATTACTACCTGGGGTTTTGGGAATTAGCAGAAGAAATGTATCAGAAAGTCCTGGATCAGGACCCTTCCTACTTCTATGCCTACTATAACCTGGGCAATGCCTACGCTGAGCAAGGAGAGCTCCAGAAGGCCGAGGCATTGTATAAAAAGGCCATCGACCTAGACCCGGAATACACTGACGCCTATAACGCCCTGGGGAACCTTTACTACACTCAGGAAAAATATCCTCAGGCCTTGGAAACATACCAGAAAACAGTCACTCTTGATCCCTTTTATATTTCGGGATGGTTGAACCTGGGTAATACGTACTATGAAATGGGGTACCTGTACCGCTCTATCGACGCCTACGAAAAACTCTTGGAACTCAATCCCAACGACCACCAGGTTTTAACCTACATTGGCATCAACTACATTGATCTTGGGAGGTATCATACAGCGATTGAGAAACTTCAGGAAGCCCTGCACATTAGGCCTGACTATGCCCCTGCATTCTTTAACCTGGGAAATGCCTACTTCAATATAAACGACCTCTCTTCGGCCGTGGCAATGTACGAAAAGGTGCTGGCTATCGATCCAGAATATTTGCTAGCCCGCTATAACCTGGCAAATTGCTACTTCCAAATGGAAAAATACCCGGAGGCCATTTCTGAATACCAGAAGGCAATAGAACTTGATCCCGATAACCCAGAGATTCATTACCAACTTGGACTTACCTACATTAAACAGGGAGCTATGGAAGAAGCAGAAAAGCAGATTAAAATCCTCACCGCACTTGACCCAAAACTCGCCCAAAAGCTCCGGCAAGAAATAGAATCGCGCGGAAGATCAGATTCTACTCTGTAAAACGGGCTTCTTTTCGTTCTCGTTTGAGGGCATAAAGCCGTTCATCAGCTAAACGGAATATTTGGGTTCGGTCTCTGGCTTCTTCCGGAAAGGAAGCTATCCCCCAGGACATTCCCACCTTAGGGAATGATTCTTCTAATCTTTTTTCGATTCTTTGTAGCACTTCCGCAACCGCCTCCGGAGCCACTCCCAGAAAGAGAATAATAAACTCATCACCACCATAGCGAAATACGAAGTCACTCTGGCGAACCGAGAAACGAAGTATTGTTCCGAATTGCTGCAGCACTTCATCCCCCTTCTCATGGCCATAGAAATCATTACACTCTTTAAAACAGTCAAGGTCCACAATCGAAAGCACAAAAGGAGTTCCCTCTCCAACCAGAGTTGATACTACTCGCTGGAGAGCCCTTCTATTTCCCAGACCCGTGAGCGGATCCCGGTCCGCAAGTTTTTCGAGATGGAGAAGACGCCGGACCATCGAACCCTGTCTTTCTCGGAAAAGCAAGAAGAAAAACCAAGTACTTGCCACCAAACCCAGAATGTACCATCCCCAGAAAACATTCTCCCGCCATAGAGCCCATACCCCAAGAATCGCAAGGAAAATGGTGCTGGCACCACACATCCAGAATGCTTCACGAAACTTTTCCCCCAAGAGAGACATCGCCGGAGAAAGGAGAAGGAGAAAGAGAAAGGGACTTTCGTACCACCCTGATCCCCCTATGAACGCTACCAGCAGAAACATCCAGACCAAAGAAGAAAGAGAAAAACCAATTTTTCCTTCGATCCAGGTCCCAACAACCAGAGCCCCGAAGGCAAAAAACGTGAGATACCACCGTTCTAACTTACTCACCAAAAGATATCCGGGAAGGAACACCAGAATGACAAGAAGGAAACTATATCGTCTGAGTTTTCCCAATTTTCTCCATGGCGTATAGAACTGAACCAAATCCATGCTCCCCCCTACGGTTTTTGAAAAAGAAGTGTACTCCCTTCGCCTCGAAAGTCAAGAAGGATTCGCAATGAAAATGGAGAAGTCGGAGTTTTACTCCCAGTGCTTGCCTTGAATCAGGTACTCTTTCATTTTCCAAGCCTCTGGATATCTTGGTATCCTGTAGAACAGTTCCCCAGAAAACAAAGGCCAAGAATTTGCCAATCAAACTCTAAGTCATCCCAGGTTTAGCGATGAAAAAGATACGAAATCCCTCCATTTCCACGTACTTTCTGGAAAACGTGATATTGGCCAAGACGAAATTCCTTTGCCGGCATCCAGAGCCACCACCAATCCATCTTCTGGAAGGTAGCTTTTATCTCATAAACTTCTTTCCCGTTGGGAAAAAATTAATTTTCATCCCATTTCTTCCCTAGTCGTAGTTCAATTGCCCACGCAAATGCAAATTCTGAAACACTACATTTTCAAAAATTTTCCCTTCCTCTACTACTCCCAGGTATCGTAATAACCAACAACCGCAGAAATAAACCTTGAGTGCTTTGCGAATTCCTGTACCTTTTCCCCGATGCAAAGGTCGTAAGAGCTCAATGCAACAGATTCCCCGAAGAAAACCCGTATACTCTCTAAGCGGAAAACGAACCATCCCCAGTTCCACAAACAACTTTTATCAATCAACTCTGCTTCCCACTGGAGTGCACAACAGAAGAATGAGGTCTTGCGCCACTTCATTTTTCCGTAAATCAGCAAGCCGGTTTACTCCGTCTGGAAAAAAGGGGCATAAATATCTTCCAGTGTTTTGCTTTCCTCTGCAACGCTGGATTCAAGTGCCACCCTTAGAAAACCACCAACTTGAAGATACGCTTCACCAGGAGGGGGGAATCGTTTCATAAAACATCCTCAAACGGGGATATCCATAGACCTATAGATTGGGTTTCCCTTGAAAGCGAGGAATTATTGAAACGTCAAAGAGCTCAAAAGATATTTTCACCCCGGTGACGACTCAGTAAAAAGATCCCTGAAACATGTACGCTTTTTCCCCGAAATCAGTCGTCAAACCCTCAAAAGTTTTTCGAATCACCTCATAGTTTTCCACTGCCACAGATCTAATTCAAGGGGTTTTCAAAATCAAGAAAAACTTTATTTTCAGAGGGAATACACCCATAGAGCTACCGATGCACAGTAGTTTTTTCCGGTTTGAGGCATTCCAGCAATGACAACGGTTCCTTTCGATAATATCTTCTGTAAACGATGGTCGCCATCCGGCTGGATTTTCAACAATACCATGTTCTCTCCATCTGAGTTTTGCGTCTTCAAGAGACTCATCCATTTCCACCCCCAAGACAAAAACCTCTGTGGAACGAAAGAACCCACTGACGCGTACTATAAAGTAAAGATTTCTACTTTCGGTGCAGGAAGGAAGGGGATACAATGAAAAAACTGGTGATTTTCATCCTGATAGGAGGGGTATTCATTTTCCTCTGTGGTGGATGTGTGGTGGGCAGCCTTCTGACAAACTTTGCTACTCTCCCGGTGGAAGAGCAAATGGTTCGAGGAATCAACGAATTTGGAGTACTCCTCCTCCAAGAGCTCTGGGAGGAAAAAGAAGAAAACCTTTTCCTTTCTCCAGTTGGAATTGAGATGGCCCTCTCTATGGCCGCTGCCGGAGCAAGGGGTAAAACCCAAGAAGAGATGCTCAGCGTCATGGGATTTTCGGGGATACCACCAGAAACCATCCGAGAAAATAATCTGAACCTGGTAAAGATGTTAAACGGGACCAGCAGCAGGGTGGAAGTGAGAACCGCTAACTCTCTGTGGGCTAGAGCAGGAATTCCCCTGTACGAGAGTTTCCTCTCCGATATTGTGAGGTATTACCAAGCAAAAGTAGAAACTGTCGACTTTGTCGACCCTGCAACGCTTGCCCAAATCAATCAGTGGGTACAACAAGCGACGCACTCCAAAATTGACCGGATTCTGAATCAGATTTCTCAGGATGCCATTTTGGTACTCCTCAACGCGATTTACTTTAAGGGAAAGTGGCTCTATCCCTTTGATCCCCAGAAAACCCAGCCTCTGCCATTTTTCCTACTTTCCGGAGGAACCAAAGATCTCCCTACCATGTGGCAAAAAGGAAAGTTCCGCTATACCGAGAACGACCGTTTACAGGCGATACGGCTTCCCTATGGAGATCAAAGTTTCAGCATGTACATCATCCTCCCCCGGGAGATGGATGGTGTGGAAGAGTTGCTCCACTCTCTGAGGGTATCGGACCTGGAAGGGATCATCCAGAGAATGAGCGAACAACAGGGAGAATTATACCTACCCCGTTTCACCATTACCTTTGAGGCAGTGCTGAACGAAGTCCTAAAAAACGCAGGAATACAAGATGCCTTTGACGAAATGAATGCCAATTTTAGCGGAATGCTTCCCATTCCACCGGTCGCCTACATAAGCGAAGTGAAACACAAAAGTGTTCTGGAAATCACCGAAGAAGGAACCGAAGCAGCTGCCGCAACCTCAGTAACCATTATTCTGACAGCAGCCCCGCCTGAAGAACCATTTGTGATGCGCCTTGATCACCCATTTCTACTTTGCATCCGTGATGAGCGAAATGGCCTTTTCCTCTTCGTAGGGGTGGTTATCGACCCAGAATCGATGTAGCCACGTGGCCGTACCCGAATCCCTGAGCGTCATCGCATGTTTTTTAACCTGATTTTTCTCGGGAATACCAGACAGTACAACAAAAGAATGGCATGCGCACACCGTAGGCCAAAAGAACCACAAAATCGTTGAGACCCAAAGCAAACTCCAAAGAGAGGAAAGTTTCCTCCTTCGACCATTTACTTTCCCCATCTAATCTGAAAAAATAGGAAAAAGGAGGCGATAACAGTATGGATTATGGACGGTTAAAAATGGAGGATGTAGTCTTGGTGAGTATTTTCCCCGGAGAGTATGTTCTGGAAACGCTAGAAGAGGTGATTCAAAAGGAAGGAATAAGGCACGGCGTTGTCCTCACTGGATTCGGAACGCTCTCAGAAGTTCACCTCCACTGGGTGATGACCACTGGCCTCCCCCCGGTTGAACATTTTGAAAAATATGAAGGTCCCTTTGAACTCCTATCACTGAATGGGGTAATCGTGAACGGTGTCCCGCACATCCACGTGGTGGTCGCGGACGTTAAGGGGGCGTATGGCGGGCATCTTGAGCACGGCAACAAGGTCCTTTATCTCTGCGAAGTGGCCCTAGGGGTCCTCTCGGATTTTCCCATGCAAAGGGAAGTGACTCCTGAAGGTTTGAAGCAACTTCGTTTCAGAAAGTAGGTGAGCACGATGGCACTACCAGAAAAGGAGTTTGAAACCAGATTGCGAAGAGTCCAGGAACTCCTGAAAGAGAAAAACCTCGATGCCTTGCTTATCTACTACGACGAACTCAACATCGCCAACGGGTGGTATCTTTCGGGATGGTGTCCTCAGTTTGAAAGTGGCTGTATTTTTGTCCCCCGAAGTAGCGAACCCATGATTCTGGGAGGACCAGAATCGGAACCGTTTGCTCACACCGATTCAAACGTCAAAAAGACCCGCAATATCCCCTCTTTCATGGTTCCAGGCGAAGAATATCCCAACGCCAGGATTTCTTCTTTCGCCGAAGTTTTTAAAGAGGTAGGCTTACAAAGAGGGAATGAGCGAATCGGCGCCGTGGGGTTCGCCAAAATGCCCCTTTCAGTGTATGAGCACCTCCGCGAAGAATTGGGCCATGTTGAATTTGTAGACCTCACCTCCGACTACGAAGGGTTTCGGGTAACTAAATCCTCCTGGGAAGTGCAGCAAATTCGCCGGGCCTTTGCCATGGCCGCCGAAGCCTTTAAAGCCATGGAGCCGCTTGTTCAGGAAGGTACAAAAGAAGTGGAGGTAGCCGCTATTGGAGAAGGAAAGGTCCGGTCGCTGGGTGCCAGCTGGTTTGCCTTTCAAACCATCATCGCAAGTGGTGAACGCACCAATGCGGTGGTTCCCACAGCTTCAGAAAAAGAACTCAAAATCGGCGAAACCGTGATGCTCGGTTTAAGCCCTCGCTCCAATGGGTATGCCGGAGTCTTCGGTTACACCACAGTGGTGGGGAATCATCCCAACAAAGCTCAAAGTCAGTGCCTCCAGGACCTACAAGAAGCCTATCGCATCACCAGGAACAACCTCCGACCAGGGATATCAGGAAAAGACCTCGACGCCGTCACTCGAGAATTTCTGATAAAACGCGGCTATGAAAAGTACCTGGTGTGTCCTTTCGTGCATACCATTGGCCTCATGGAAGCGGAGGGGCCCTTCTTTGGACCACACAGCGATATTCCTCTCAAACCAGGGATGACGGTTTGTATCGATGTAAGCGTCTTCGGTATTCCGGAAGTGCATGGCGTCCGGTTTGAAAGTGGATACCTCATCACCGAATGGAGGTCCGAACCCCTTTCGCCCTTCATGGAGGAGAAAATTTTAGGAAGAAGAACAGGTTGATCCCCGGAAGGGAATTTGATGCGCCTATTGTATGCCCGTAAAAGACCGAAATCAAACTCCAGGAATGCAAAAAGAACATCAAAACCATGAACGCATTGGAAGCAGCTGATTGACGCTCTGATATTCTGTGCTTGATTTTTTCAAAACTCTGTGGTATGATAACCCTTGCTTTGGAAAACGACGCGGGGTGGAGCAGGCAGGAAGCTCGTCGGGCTCATAACCCGGAGGTCGCTGGTTCGAATCCAGCCCCCGCTACCAGATCTCTCAAAAAGCCCTTACTCCGGTCAAGGTAAGGGCTCCTTCCTGAATAGGTTTTCGCCAAACTGTGGCTGAAGGGTTTTCTTACTGCTTTACAGAGTAAAACTAGTGGTCTCACCTTCCGAGCGCTTCCCAAGATGAAAAAAACCGAGTTTCTACGAATCGCAATCGAGAACACCTCAACCCAGAAATCAAAAACCCAATACTGCCCTCTTTAGCGAAAAAGGGAGCAACGACTAATGACCACTTCAACCACTTCCTGGGCCAAAGCAATAGCACTTTGAGCAGCCTCTACGGTGTACACCCGGGCAGGAATACTCTCTAAAAGACCGTTAGGGTAACGGGTAGGAATATAATAACTATCAAGGATAACCCATCGTTTTCCCCTGGAAAGAAAAAGCGGATCATATGCTCCAGCAGCCTCACAGAGCCTTCCAATAGAGTGTCCCAGGACGATTTCTTCCCCTTGGGCATACAGATATGCTTTAAGCGCTTTTTCTCCCACTTGCTGGCTCAGGAAACAAACCAGATAATATCCACCTCTTTCTAACAACTCTTTTGCCCATTTCAGGTCCTCTTTGGCCTGTTCGAGCCATCTTTGACCCTCATCTTTGGGATTTTTTCTCATAAAGCACTTTTCCTTCTTCCAGGATCTGTCTCAAAAACGGTTGTTCCTTCCACCGTTCCAATTCTAAAGGGGTATAAACTAGGACATCATAGTCTACCGGTAGGAAGAGTTGTTCGTAGATGAAAGTCGTTCGAGCAAGAATATCGAGTCGAGTATCCATCACCACCAGGATATCAAGGTCAGTCAAAAGGTCCCTTCTCCCCCGAGCATACGAACCAAAAAGAATAACGCGCTCCACTTCTGGCAAACGGGAGAGTACTTTGACCATTCGCTGCACCGATTCTTCCAGTTTGGTTACATACGCCTTACGCCTTACTGCGAAATCCACGGATTTCACCTACTACTTCCTATCTTCATTATACCAACTCTCCCTCCCCATCAAGATGAATCGGATTACTTTGAATTATCCAAAGCCTCTCTGCACGTGTCATCGAAGTGCTGATGAGTGGTTTCTTTTCACCATTTTTCAACCTCAGCAACCATAAACGTATCACGTTATCGTTAGAGGAAAACGGTAGAAATTGGCAAAAACACTACGATTCCCGCAATTGCGTAGCAATGGTTTCTAGCAGTTCCTGGATCTCCCAGCTCTCCCAGAGGTTTTCCCCTTGAGCCAGCGTTTTTCGGACCAGGTTTTCCAGTTCCTTAAAACGTTCCGAACGCAAAACGAGAGGAGTTTTATAAATAAAAACGCTGGTTGGGTCTTTTTTCCCCAGGGCGAGACGAGAAAGCACCATTACCAGAGCCGTCGACCGGGCACCAGCATAACTTAAGTCATACCGTTTCGCTTCCCGTACTTCTGGGGATACATCGAGAATCACGCGGTTTCCCTCCCCGATGTGCAGAAGATACAATCCCGGTTCTTTTACCGTCACCCTGTAACGTCCACTTACCCTCGTCTCCCCTTCGGTGACCACCTGGCCTGTCCTCATGTCGATGACCTCTACGGGGACAAAGGCAAAAAATCGCTCGGTGATTTTGCCCGACTCTCCCCTTACCGGGATAAAGGCTCTTCCAGTAAGAGTGATCTGGGATTCACCAGGGAAGGCGACCGGAATGAGAACGAGAAGGAAAAGGAGAACAAGAGATAAACGTAAAATGGAAGCTTTCCGCACCATCGTTTTATTACCTCCACAGGATTATACTTCAGGGAGCAACAAAGCGTTCCATCACCTTCACTGGAGGAGAACAAAAGTGGAACGGGAAAAATACACCCCCCCTTCCACTTTTGCAAATTAT
The DNA here is from genome assembly GCA_039638595.1 of Atribacterota bacterium. NCBI lineage: Bacteria > Pseudomonadati > Atribacterota > Atribacteria > Atribacterales > Candidatus Caldatribacteriaceae > Candidatus Profundicultor > Candidatus Profundicultor thermophilus. Next base: position 92,376 of record JBDIWM010000002.1, on the reverse strand, counting down.
TCGGTAGCCAAATCGACAACCGTGATGACTTCTTCATCGTTATTGACCACGAATGCTTTGGAATCATCCCCAGAGAGGACGATGGCCCACGGTTTGAAGCCCAAATCAAGCGTTTTCACCACCGCTTGCGCGGCAACATCAATCACCGAAATGCTCCGGCTGGTATTATTGGTCACATAGGCAAAACGTCCATCATGGGAAATCGCAATGTACCAGGGCCATTCGCCAACCGGAATTTCTCGAACCACCTGAAGGGTACCCGTGGCAACCATGGAAACACTATTCGACTTGGTATTGACAACCAAGACATAGTCACCCTGGGGAGTAACGGCAATATCCCACGGCTTTTCACCCACGGCAATTCGTCCCACTTCCCTCCGTAAAGCAAGGTCAATGACCGACACATTGTTCGAGTCGTAATTCGTAACCAGAGCTCTTGAACCATCGGGAAGAATGGCCATACCATATGGAGAAAGGTCCGTAGCAATACTTCCAATTTCCGTGTTCTGGGTGACATCGATTATGGACACGCTGTTCGGTGTCCAGTTTGCCACCAGAAGGAACTGGCCGCCGGGAGTAAAGCACAAGTTTTGTGGCGAACCCGTAACCCCGATACGTCCTACTTCTTCCCGACTTGGTACATCAATGATCGAGACGTCATTCGATTGCGAGTTGACCACGTAACAGATACTTCCATCTCCGGAGAGGACCAGATTCTTGGGGCTTTGCCCGGAAACCACTTGTGCAAGGACCGTACCACTTGGTATATCAATAAAAGCGACCTCGTTTGAATTGACGTTGGCCACGATGAGGTTCTGCGCATCCTGAGTTATGCCTACTCCCCAAGGACCCTGACCTCCTGCGGGAAGATTAAGGGCAAACAAAGGATTGAAACTCATCACCAAGAACATCCCCAGTATCCCCATCCAAAACACCGTTCTCATACTCAAGCCTCCCTTTCTTTAGTTTTCTCTCCACTTACTCATTTGGAATAAACGCGACGGATTCCAGGTAATCTCGCTGTCCATCAAATCGGCGTTGTATTTGATATCTGCATTGCCAGTAAAGTCAATGTGATGCGCCACCACCGCTCCAAAGATTCTGGAATTACCGGCGATTTTTAAACTGCCATTTGGTGCAAAAAAGACCCCTGTAACTTCTCCATTCCCGGTGACTTTCGACTCGTCGCTACTGAGTGAAACAAAAGCAATGTTCGCAGGCTGATTCAGTTGATGCGACATATTTCCAGTAAGGTCAATGATGCCTTCCGAGACAATGATCCCCTGTCCTTTGATGGATGCATTGCCGTTTATTTTCACTTTCCCTCTGACGTAAATCACCACATCGTCACCCAGGGTTATATTGGAGTTTCCGTTCAGAGTGAGATCCCCATTAATGTACACGTTACCAAAGGTAATCGTCTGGTTTCCGTTGTAGATTAATCCCCCAGTATAAATGGTGCCAGTTTTTGCCTTGTCTTCCCAGGCTTTTCTTTGGGCTTCCTCGATGGTGGGAATGTCCTGCCGATAGTCTGGCCCTGCAAACCTCCCTCCCCCAATCGAAACGTTCCCCTGGACGGTGATACCCCCGGTCAGAGCAGAGGAAACCGAGCCAGTCACGCTGGTATTACCCTTGAGAGAAATCCTTCGATGCCCATAGACATTGCCCTTGGCTTTATTTTCGTTGGAACTGTACACTCGAGAGTTCCCAGTGAGCTCAAGATCGGTATTGGAAGCCAAAGCGTTTCTGAAAATGGGCGGAAAACCTCGATTTCTCTGCAACTCGACCACCACTTTTTTAGTTTTGGTTGCTGCAACGCCCTCACCCTCGATGACTCGTTTACTTGGCGCAGGGACAGAGATGGTAAATTTGTACTGTCCCAGGAGGACCTGAGCACCATCATAAACACTGGTTAACCCCTGTGGGGTAACATTATCCCAATCTCCGCGTAGTTGCTTAATTGCTTTGTCTATGGCCATTTCAGCTAAGTAGTGGGCTTGCAGTGATGCCGTGGTAGCTCGGGCACTGCGAGTACCACTGGTAAAAAGGAAAGAAGCTGTCGTAAGGAGGGTCGCCAAAACAATGATGGTGAACAACGTAGTAATTAACATTGAACCGCGGTCATCAAATCTCACTGCTTCACCTCCTTCATGAGGATGGATTGGGATTCCGTTGTAAAACACTGGTTTTAAAATCCTGCACTTTTCCGCCAACTTCGACCGTAATGGCAATATGAATCAGGTCGCTACTCTGTGAAACCGTAAATGTGCTAATCCCCTGAACCATAATCCGCTCTTGACCATTAGCTGAACAAACAATGGCTTTCATGGTCCTCCCACCTGCCGAAAACTCTTTGGACCCATAAACCATTGAAGAAGCACCGTCTTGGACGATCGTCAGTACTGATTCACCCTCCACTTGAACCATAGCGGCATTACGAATTTCACGCGCCACTTCGGCGAAAAACCGATTTACCTGGTTCACCACCACCTGTTGATTCACCTGGCTTTTACTCTCCGGAAGAAGGTATGCCGGACTCCCAGTGAGCTCTAAACGCATTCGAAACCCCAGGGAAACAATGATCGCGTAGATGACAAAGGTAAGAAAAGAAATGATTCCCACCGTAATGATGGTTTCTAAAAGGGTGAACCCGAATGAAGATCTATCGAGCCTGGAGAAGATCATTGATACCTCCTTCCACGATGGTGGTCATTACCCGTACCGGTGGCATGGTCGATTTCCACCGTATCTTGAGTTCTACCATGTACTCATGAGAACGTTCCGATAGAGTCAGTGTGGAAAAATCCAAAACATTGGGAATCACAGCCGTGAATGCGGCCCATTCCTCAGGAGGTACATCCATGTATTGGTAAAAAGCGTTCAAGGTGTTACTCCCCCCAAGATACGTCGCCAGTGTTTCAATACTTTTCCCGTTTTCAGCCCGAAAAGGGAGCGTTCGCAGCCGTTCCATGACATCGTGAACCAGAGCGGCACAAGCCAACTGTTCCCGGTTACTGGCCCCAGTACGCAAATTGGTCGAAAAAAGGACCGAGGTAGCCGTGATTCCAAAACCGAGGATGGCAACCACGAGGATCACTTCGACCAGGGTTACACCTTGGTCTTTGGGTTTCCTTTCCTGGCGCCCTGTGGTTTGAAGAAGCATCCATCGTTCCAAATTCCTCCACACGCCCCTCCCTCTCCTTTGTCAAAAATGGAAAAAACGAGAAAACATTTCTCATCCGGCTCATTTATCCGCCAAGTGGGGTATGATTAAATTGTACTCTTTCCGCAAACCTTTTTCAAATCCTCCTTGATTGTGTTACACTATCACTTAAGGATGTATTTTTATGCCAAAGTGGGAGGATACCAACCATGAAAGAACTGGCGATTTTGACTTTTTTTCTGGTGTTTTTTCTGACCGAAATGGCGTGGGCCCAAGGAAAGATTGCCCTTCCCGAGCCAAAAACCAAAGGGGAAATGTCCGTGGAAGAAGCCTTGTTCCGACGTCGCTCGGTTCGGAACTTCCTGGACGAAGCTTTGACCGTACCGGAACTTTCCCAGCTTCTTTTTGCCGCTCAGGGTGTCACGGAAAAAATCTACGGTTTTCGGACAACACCCTCAGCCGGAGCCCTGTATCCCCTGGAACTCTACGTGGTCGTAGGCAAAGTGGAAGGAATTATCCCAGGGGTGTACCGGTATCACCCAAGGGATCATGCCATCGAAATGGTGACCGAAGGCGATCGAAGAACAGAACTCTTTCATTCAGCACTCTCCCAGGAATCGATTCGGGAAGCACCGGTAACCCTCCTTTTGAGTGCCGTTTATGAGCGTACCACCCGACGGTACGGAGAGCGGGGCATCCGCTACGTGCATATGGAAGTAGGACATGCTGCCCAGAATGTATACCTCGAAGCACAGGCTCTGGGCCTTGGAACGGTCGCCATTGGAGCCTTCCGGGACGAGGAAGTAACCCAGATTGTCCAATTGCCCCGAAACCAATTACCCCTGTATCTCATGCCGGTGGGAAGACCCAAAAACGGGCACTGAGTATTTGACCAAAAATACGGTATCGTAACCAGCTGGTTTTTTCCGGAAAGGACAGATACGAACACTCCCAACGAGGGGAAAAATCCAAGGGATTGAGCTCCACAATCCTTGATAAGGAGCCTCTTTCTTCAGCGCCGCCCTTGCTTTCTCTAAACCCCCCTTTGGCTTTTTCCCCTCATCCGTAACGGAAAAGGTATGCTACAATACCAGCGATACCTTAAGAAAGAGGTGGAAACGGTGAAAGGGAAAGTCGCCCTGGTGACAGGAGCCACGCGAGGGATTGGGAAAGCCATCGCTAAACTTCTGGCGAAGAAAGGCCTACACCTTGCCCTTAACGGGCGCAATGAGGAAACACTCCAAAAGGTAATCCAGGAAATCGGGTTTCTGGGTGTGGAGGCGATCGCCATTCCGGGAGACCTGAGCCGGGTGGAGGTCCCAGCTTTGCTGGTTCGAAAAACCATAGAACGCTTTGGAAGGTTGGATATCCTTATCAATAATGCCGGGGTAGCCTTATCCCGACCGATTGAAAAAACGACAGTCGAAGAGTGGGACTTCCAGATGGCGGTGAACGCCCGAGCCCCATTTTTGCTTGCTCAAGCGGCGATTCCGTACCTGCGCCAGTCCGAAACACCAACCATCATCAACATTGCTTCGGTGGTGGCGTATAAGGGTTACATCAACCAGGGAGCCTACACGGCGTCAAAACACGCCCTTCTGGGACTGACCAAGGTTTTAGCTCGGGAATTGCATCCGGAAGGAATCCGGGTGCATGTCATTTCCCCCGGAGGGGTGGCGACCGACCTCATTGGGAACATGCGCCCGGACATCCCCCCGGAAACCCTGATTCAACCGGAAGAAATTGCCGAAATCGTGTGGTTCTTACTCAGTAGTCAGGGAAACGCTGTGATCGACGAAGTGAATGTCCGTCGGATTTCCAACGAACCATGGAAATAGGAGAAAGGGTGAACCCACAATGGAACTGGCCTTGGGTGTCAAAAGCGACCCCATTACCTACCGGTACTCATTTGACTGGTTATTTGACCTCATGAAAGACGAAGGAATCACCTATCTACAGCTGGGAACTTTTTTTGAACTCTACTCTCTTCCTGATCGCTATTTCTTAGAGCTTCGAGAAAAAGCCGAAAAACGGGGAATCGTCATCAAAAGCCTTTTTTCTGCCTACCGGGAACTGGGCGGATTTTTGTCCCTGGACCCCCTCCAGGAAGAAGTGACCTTCCGTCATTACCTTCGCCTTATGGAAGTTGCCCAGATGCTGGGTGCTTCATCCTGTGGAGGCTGCATGGGAGCCATCCCCAGGGATAAACTGGAGAGGCGTTCGAAGCGGATTGAAAACTACCTTCGCCGGGCCATGGAACTCATGCACTGGGCACACGATTTGGGAATCGAGTGTCTTACTCTGGAGCCCATGTCCTGTTACGCAGAACCTCCCTGTTCGGTAGAGGAAGTACACTGGATTGGGTCAACCCTGAATGAGTACCACCGACAAAATCCCGAAACCACCTCTACCTTTGGGTTTTGTGCCGATGTCTCCCACGGATGGGTGAACGAAAGGGGGGAAATCCTCGTTGACCATATGACCTATTTTGCCGCCTCTTTTCCCTATCTCTGGGAATTCCATTTCAAAAACACCGACCGGATTTTCCACCAAACCTTCGGGTTTGAACCCGAAAACTTATCCCGGGGGGTCGTCGACGTGTGCAAGGTGCGTACCCTCCTTCTCCAAAACCAAGCGCTCATTCCCCAGAAACATCTGGTGGGATACCTGGAGCTCCCGGGACCCAAACTGGGCCGGGATTACTCCGATGCCCTTTTAGAGCGGATGCTGCGGGAATCACTTCGATACCTTCAAAAGACCTTTCTAAAGAACGAATCCTAACTCCCGTTGACGAAACATGGTCTTTTTCACTACAATGTAAAAAAATCCTGAAGGGGTGTACGGTGAGCACGGGCGAGTGGGAAAGACTCCCGGTGCGGGTTTTCCAGCGTGGGAATGAGGAAATTTTTGTTCTTGACCTGGTTGGAAATCTCTTGGAAGCGGTGGAAAAGAGTCCACTCTTCTTCCGGGAACTGGAACGCCACCGGGTCGGTGAATCCTTTGAAATCGCCTTTCCCCTACAGGGGAAGGTACGAGCGAAGCTTCTTCGCCTGGGAGAAAAACTCCTTGCGGTTCTCTTCCGGAGTTCTTTTCACTTTCCCTTCAACACCCTCATTGAAAACGATAGCCGGGATGTTTTCTACCGGCTCCATCTTTTCCCGGAACGGTACTTTGAGTACGTCAGTCCTTCGGTAACCTCCATTACCGGCTATACCCCTCAGGACCACTATGCTGACCCTGACCTGGTGCTTAAAATTATCCATCCTGACGACCGAAAAATCCTCTCTGAAATCGCCGAAGGAAAGTGGTTAGGGAAACCACTTTCCCTGCGCTGGGTGCGAAAAGACGGAACCATCATCTGGACTGAACAGGTGAATGTACCAGTGTACGATGAGGTGGGAAACCTCATCGCTTTGGAGGGTATTGCTCGGGACATAACCGAACGCAAAACGCTTGAAAACGCCCTTCAAGAAAAAAGCCAGGAGTTCGAGTGGCTTTTGGAGCACATGATTAATGCGTTCGCGGTGCATGAAGCGGTGTTTGACGAAAGAGGGTGTTTCGCGGACTTTCGTATCCTCTACGTGAATCGGGCCTACGAGGACGTTGTGGGGGTAAAACGGGAAATCATCATTGGCCGCACCGCTCGGGAATTGTGGCCGGACATGGAAAAGGAGTGGTTTATGCATCTCGGGCGGGTAGCCCAAACTGGAATTCCGCAAACCTTTGAACTCTATCACTCCTCCACCAGGCGGTACTACCGCTGCCGTGCTTACCGCCCCTGGAAAGAAGGGAACCGTTACTGCGTGGTTTTCGATGACGTGACTAAAGAGCAGCTGACCCTGGAACGAGCAATTGCCCTAAAGCGCTCACTTCTGGCCATCCGTAACGTCAACCAGCTCATCACCCAGGGAGAAGACCCCCACACCCTCATTGCGGGTGCCTGCCAGAAACTCACCGAGGCTATGGAAATCGCGTATGCCTGGATTGCCCTCCTTGACGAGGAAAATCAGGTTACCGACTTTGCTGTTAGTGGCGAACCATTTAGAGGTGAAATCAACCGGTGGTTCTCTCAGGGAAATGTTCCTTCCTGTGTACACCAGGCGTTAAAATATGGTCCCATCCTTTTTCGTCAACTTCATCTCTCCTGCCCGGAATGCCCGCTTTCGGCTCTCAACCCGGGATATGCCGGTGTTATCTTACCACTCTCTTTCGAAAAGCGGGTGTATGGAGTTTTGGGAATGTCCATCCCCACGACCCTCGCCGACGACCGGGAGGCGCAGGACCTGCTCAAAGAAGTGGCCCAAGACCTGGGTTTTGCCCTGTACAAAATCGCCCTGCGGAAAGTCCTCCGGGAAACCGAAACCCGCTATCAACTCTTAGTGGAAAACATTCCCGGGGTGGTGTACTTGTGCGCTCCCTCTTTGCCCTGGACGATGCACTACCTCAACGACCATATCGAAGACCTCACCGGGTATCCCAAGGAGGAATTCCTAGCGGGTCGAATCACCTACGCTACGCTCTGCCATCCTGAAGATATTCCAGAAATGGAAAAGCGTATCACCCAGGCTCTGGAAACCAAAAAGCCTTTTCACCTTGTGTACCGTCTGCGTCACCGGGACGGAAGCTGGCGCTTTGTGGAAGAATGGGGTGCGGGAATCTTTGCCGGGGAAACCGTGCAGTACTTAGAGGGGTTTATCCAGGATGTCACTACCCGCGAACTCGCTCGAGAACGCCTGGAATATATGGTCACTCACGATTCACTAACCGGTCTCTACAATCGACAATTTCTGGAAAATCTTCTGGAGAGTGAATCCCTTTCCTACCCTGTGGGTCTTATCCTCTGTGATATCAATGGCCTGCGCCTGGTGAACGATGCCTTCGGTCAGAAACGGGGCGATGAACTGCTCTCCTCCACTGCCTTGCTCTTACAGGATTTAATGCCCAAACAGGCTCTACTGTTTCGCTTTGGAAGTGATGAGTTTTTGAGCCTCATTCCCAAAGCTTCAGAAACGCTTCTTCGTGACCTGAGCCATACCTTACGGGCCGGTTTGGGCAATATCCACCTGCAGGGAGTTCCCTTGAGTCTTTCGATAGGATGGTCTCTCTGGGAAGACGGAAGTGAACCATTCGAACAGGTTCTGTCCCGGGCTGAACAGTGGCTACACCTTCGTAAACTCACCGAAACCCAGAGCGCCCACTCGGCCATCCTCAACCTCACCATCCGCTCCTTGCGGGAAACAACCCAGGAAACCGAGATCCACGCCCGGAGAATGGTGAAATTAGCCCGGCTCCTGGGGGAAACACTCCATCTTCCTGAAAAAGATCTAGAGGAACTGGAGTTCCTGGCACAGCTCCACGACTTGGGAAAGATTGCCATTCCACGGGCCATCCTTGATAAACCTGGTCCTCTTACCCCCGAAGAATGGGAAATCGTCAAGCGCCACCCTGAAGTAGGCTTTCGTATCGCCCAGGCCTCACCGGACCTTGCTCCCATTGCCCCAGCCATCCTTGCCCACCACGAACGCTACGATGGCACCGGATACCCCAGGGGGTTGCGGGGCGAAGAAATTCCGTTACTGGCCAGGATTCTGGCTGTTGTGGATGCCTACGATGTCATGCGTTCCGGCCGTCCCTATAAGCCTCCCATGACCGAAGAAGAAGCGCTGGTCGAACTCCAGCGCTTTGCCGGAACTCAGTTTGACCCTCTGGTGGTCGATACGTTCATCAAAATCATCGAGGAGGCAGAAAGATGAACACCCCACAAAGACCCCATGGTCCACTGCGCAAGGTTCTTCTTTCCGGTGAAAAGAACCAAGCACTCGCTGACTGTATGCGTCAGAAAGGGTTCATACCCCACTACGTTTCGGAAACACACCTTCTCCATGCCATCCTCCAAGATGGCCCTTTCGATTTTCTCTGTGTTCTCGGGACCTTCATGTACCTTGTAGCGCTTTTCCTGGAAGGCATCCCTGCCTCCGCCTGGATTATTGACCGGCAACGCCGGATTCTCATTCAGAATCGAGCTGCCGAACGGGACTGGAAAACAAAAGCGGGCGATTTCTGTTTTTTAGCCATTCATGGGGGATTAGCACTTCCCGAAAACGATCGGGAATTAGCCTTAGCCGGAAAAGTCCATTCGAGGATGAAGTGTATCTTTTGCCGGACCGACGAAGCTCTGGCAAAAGGAGAAACAGTCCGCGCTGAAATCGAGTGGCAGGAACGCGCTTTTGACGTTTTCTAAGTACCCTTCGGAAGCGATCTTTACCTCCACCATGCCCATGATGTGACCCTTTACCGGCAATTAACCGAAGAAGTGAAACGCCTGGCAAACACTGACCCCTTACCGGTGTTTATAACCACCGCGCTTCTACGGAAATGTTGGCTCAGGAAATTAAACGTGCTGAACGTTTTAGAAGGACCTTTTCTCTGTTGTTCTTTGACCTTGATCAATTCAAAATGGCGAACGACACCCTAGGACACATGAAAGGCGATGAGTTACTGAAAGAAGTGATTACCGAGATTGGTGCCAGTATTCGTGAAATTGATACCATCGCTCGATTTGGAGGCGATGAATTTATGATTTTCTTTCCTGACATTGCAACCAATGAAGCCGAAAACGCCATCAAGCGAATCCGAACCCTCTTTAAGACCATAGGAAAACGTCATGGTCTTCCCCTCGACATCAGCTTCGGCCTCGTACAGTACACTCTCGGTGATAACCTCTCGTCTCTCCTTCACAAAGCCGACGCTCTGATGTACCAGGAAAAGGTAAAAAAGAGGTCCCTTCTTCCCCAATGAAGGTCTCCCTTCGGTTTTCCCGTTGATTTTGAGTACAGCACAGCCAGTATGATTGGATCACGACGCAGGACGCGAATCCAAGTATTGTTCCACCCTGCATTGCCGCCAGGGAAAAACCCAAGTTACGGATGAGACAGCTTTTTCTGCAGAAACTTTCCCATTTCCTGGTCAACGTTGAGGATATGGTTTTTAAGCCAATCCACGAGCACCTGATTCACCTGGACCACAAGACCCAGACCTGGGCCTTCGGCTTCGGCTTTCTCTCGGAAACCAAGAAAGGTCTTGACAAAATCCTGGTGGATTTTTCGGTGCATGGGGAGAGCCGGATAATCATACTGTTCCATATAGCGTTCCTCGGTGGCAAAGTGCTCAACGACATAACGACCCAAAAAGTCAAAAACTTCGGGAAGAACATCCTTACCAGATCCCTGAGAACAGGCGTTGAGCAAGCGGTTCATGGTCTGGAAAAGTTCCCGATGCTGACGGTCAATTTCTGAAACGCCAATCGCATACCGTCCCGACCATTCAAGCATACTCTCATACCTCCTTTGAAAAGGATTTGATGACTTCAATGACCATATCGTACCGTTCAAAAGGGGGCATGAAATAAATACCCGCCACAAAATCGTGAATGCGATCCACGATTTCACAGGCAATGGCGATACCCTCGCTTTTGGGATCCGACGCCTGAGCCATGCGGAGACGGTAATGGTCAGGAATGGTGATCCCCGGGACTTCATGGTGGAGGAATTCAGCATGGCGGGCAGAACGAAGAGGAAGAATACCCCCCAAAATCGGAGGAAGTGTTCCCGGAAAACGGTCCAGGAAACGTTCCAACACCTCCGAGTCGTATATGGGCTGGGTGAGGATGAAATGCGCACCACAGTCAATTTTTCTTTTCAAGCGTTCCATTTCCACCTCCAGGTCTAAAGCCCCGGGTTCAGGGCCACCCCAATGGTAAAATTGGTGGCTTGACCCAGAGGATTACCGGCAAAGTCAATCCCCTGGTTGAGGCGAACCAAAACCTGGATGAGGCCCTCAGAATTAACTTCAAAAACCGGGCGCACAAATGGATGGTCACCAATCGAGGGAGGGTCACCGGTGAGAGCCAGGATATTTTGCACCCCCAAAGCGGCCGCGCCCAAAAGCTCGGATTGGAGGGAAATCAAATTTCGGTCACGGCAGGTAAAGTGCACGATGGATTCCACCCCAAGTTCCCCTTTGCGGAGATGGGCCAGGGCAATGGGGGCAATCCGCATCCGGGCCATAGGAGAATCAGAGATGTTCACCGCATCGATATGCACCGCCATAAGGGAACGCACACCTTCTTGAACCCGGCTCAGGTCAATACCCTTGGGAGGATTGATTTCCACGGTGACCACAAACTGTTTCCCCAATTTCTCAGCTAAAGTCGACCGAGTAAGCGAGGGTTTTTCCCAGAACTCTTCCCGAAATTCCAAAACCTCTAAGACTGGAGCGGTCTGGTTTTCCCGCAGAACCCGGGCTAAGGCCTGAATGTGTGCCGGGGTCGTGCCACAGCATCCCCCGAGGATTTTTGCTCCCAGAGCACGGAAGGTTCCAGCAAAGGAGGCAAAGTACTCTGGAGGAGCTCCATAAACCATCCGGCCCTGGACCATCTGCGGATATCCGGCGTTGGGCTGAACCGAAAATGGTCCAGGAAGGTGCCGGGCAAACTGCTCCAAGATTTTCACGGCATCCTGAGGACCGCTTCCACAGTTCATCCCCACAACACAGGCACGAATACCCCGGAGAAAGGCGGTGACCTGGTGAACACTTTCACCATAGGGCGTAGTCCCATCGGGAAGGAAAGAAAACTGCACGAGGTACGGGATATCACTATCCAGTGATTCCAATACCTCAAGGGCAAGACGGACTTCGTGAGTGGAAACCATGGTCTCAAAGAGTATGGCGTCGACTCCGGATTCAAGAAGCGCTCCAATCTGGCGTTTATAGTTTTCCCGGGCCACACCATCGCTCACCCCAAGCCCTCCCCCCACCGGTTTTCCCAGAGGACCGACACTTCCGAAAATATAGGTATTGCGCTGGGCCACACTTCGCGCTAACCGTACTCCCTCCTGAATGATTGCCTCAACCCTATCCTCAAGCCCAAATGCCGAAAGCTTCAGGGGATTCGCCCCGAAGGTATTGGTTTTGAAAATCTGGGCTCCGGAAGACCCGTACTCACCATGAATACTCTGAACCAGTCCTCCATGGGTAAGGTTGGCAAGCTCAAGCGGTAAATCCTGGGGATAACCCCGCCGCAAGAGCTCTGTTCCCATGGCTCCATCAGTAAGACAAAAGGGAATGCTTTGGAGAAATTCTTCGAAGGATTTCACCACGGTTTTCCTCCCCATGTTTTTGACCATTGTAAAATGAAAAACTGTTTTTTAAAAGAGTCAAAACTGGTCCATTCTCTCTTTGGTCGAAATCCGTATTCCCGTTCCATCTCCAAAACTCCTTCACTATTTCAGGACCAAAAACTTTTTGAGGGGTATTCTTCGGTCCATCCTTGAGGAATTTCTTCCACCCAGGCACCTTTACTGGGGATAATCAGCGGTAAACGTCCCACCTTCATCCACCACGAACATAAGTACAACGAGTGTTCCCTCTCAATCTCCTGGGGAGGTCCTTTTTGGAAAGAACCAGTACGGAAAAAAGAGAAATAACGCCACCTGCGGACGAAAAACCCAGAACTTCAAACCAACTCTCCACCCGAGCCAAAATCGATGAAAAGGTTTTCCCTCCAGAAAAAAACGATGGAAAAAGTAATTTTCCCCACCCCTGGTGCCGGAGGCCGGAATTGAACCGGCACGGAGCTTGCGCCCCAACGGATTTTAAGTCCGTTGCGTCTGCCTATTCCGCCACTCCGGCGACCCTGGTATCTCTATTCTATCAATAAATCCCATGGAGTCAAGGATAAAAAATTTTAGTAATTCCCTCAAACTCGCTTAACGATTGAAGAGTACCTTTTCGATAGATTCAAGAAAGGGGTGATTGAATGGTGCGGAAGTTCTGGTTGTTTCTCGTGGTAACGGTCTTGGTGCTGGTGCTTGCAGGAAGCACATTATGCTGGGCTTTCCAGGAAGTGAAGTTTGCCGTCATTTCCGACCCACATTTGAGCTATCCAGCAGCCAACACCAAGGACAACGTGAAAATGGAAGATTCCTCGGTAGTCCTCTTCAAAGAAGCCATCGACCAAGTCAATGCCATTCCCGACCTTGACTTTGTGCTTCTGGCCGGTGACCTCACCAAAGATGCTGAACCCTGGAACATCGACCTTTTACGAGAAATGGTGGAAGAAATCCGGGTCCCGGCGTATGCGATCCTCGGAAATCACGAAGTGAGCCCTATCCCACCCAAAGACAAAGAACCAGCACTGGCGACTCTGACGGGAAGTTCCAAATACAACGTGGTTTTTGCCTTACAGGGGTATGGCTTTGAAGGAGCGCAGAGTTACTGGACTGCGGAACCCGTGCCGGGAGTATTCCTCATTGGCCTTGATACCAGCAAAGTGGGAAGCTGGGGTGGTAAGGTTTCTCGGGCCCAGCTCCAGTGGTTAGAAAAACAACTCTTTGCCAATCAGGATAAACTCACCATCGTGCTTGGACATCATTTACTCGTTCCTTTCCGGGAAGAAGAAAAGAAACCTGAATGGAAAAACTTCTATCTCGACAATGCCGACGAAGTGATCGCCCTCTTCGAGAAATACCCCCAGGTCTCCTTCTACCTCTCAGGGCACCGGCACGTGAGCACGATACCGGTAGAAAAGAACGGTATCTGGTACGTGGAAAATGCCTCTACTCTCACCTATCCCATGTCCTACACCGTATACACCCTTACCCCAAAAACACTCTCCTACGAAGTGGTTCGCCTTACAGCTACTCCAGAAATCTGGGAAATCAGTCGAAAAACCATGCTGGAAGACGCCTGGTGGAAACCCAGTAGCGACGCTACACCAGAACAGGTCCAGGCCTACTACGAAGCCAATGAATTTGTGAAGTATTCCATGCCGGTTCGATTTCAAAAATAAAGAGGAGGTATAGAGCATGTTTGGAAAAATGCGGTATTTTCTAGTAACAACGGTCATTTTGACCATGGTCTTCGTCAGTCAAGCTGCCTTTGCAGCCGGAGTGAAGTACCTGTTCTTCTTCGTCGGTGATGGCATGAGCATTCCTGCAATCCAAGCGACCGAATTCTACCTCCACGACTTAAAGAGCGATACCCCGGGAAGAGAACCTATTTCCTTCACCAAATTCCCGGTAGTGGGCCTCACCAGCACCTTCGACGCTGGCCGTTACATCACCGACTCAGCATCGGCAATGACGGCTTTAATGAGTGGAAGAAAAACTGTGGACGGAGTCATCAACATGGATCCAGGTAAAACTGAAAAGTTCACCACCCTCGCTGAAGAAGCCAAAGCAGCAGGCATGAAAATTGGAAACTTAAGCACCGTTTCCCTGGACCACGCTACTCCGGCAGGATTATACGCCCACAATCCTTCCCGAAATAATTACTACGAAATCGCCCTGGAACTCAGCGAAAGTGGATTCGACTACTTTGCTGGCGGTGGATTCCGCCAACCCACCGGAAAAGAAAAAGATAAGGAGAACATCTTTGACATTTTGGCTAAAAAGGGATACACCGTAATCCGGAATCGCAGCGATTTTGAAAAGCTCACCCCTCCAAAAGACAAAGTGATCGTCATCAATCCAGTACTCGATTCCGAAGCTGCCATGCCCTATGCCATCGACCGAAGTGCAGAACAATTTGCCTTGGCTGAACTCGTGCGCAAAGGGATTGAACTCCTCGATAACCCCAAAGGGTTCTTCATGATGGTGGAAGGTGGAAAGATTGACTGGGCCTGCCATGCCAACGACATCCGCAGTGTCATCGGAGACATCCTCGACTTTGAACAGGCAGTCGCCGAAGCAGTGAAATTTTATGAAAAACACCCTGAAGAAACGCTCATCGTGGTTACTGCTGACCATGGAAATGGCGGTTTAAGCTTGGGGTATGCCCTGACCGGATATAACCTCTACCTGGAGCTGATTGAAAACCAGAAAGTCTCCTACGAAGTCTTTGAAGGAAAGGTGAAAGAATACGCCCAAAACACCCCCAAGGATCAACAAAGTCTCAAGAGTTTCTGGCCCACAATCCAGGAAAACTTTGGCTTTCTGTGGCTTACCCCTGAGGAAAAAAGCCAACTTGAGGAAAAGGTCAAAAATGGCGATAAAGAAGCTGCCAAAACCCTGGCCATGGTTCTCACCGAATACGAGATGGCCCGTTTAGAAAAAGCCTTCGCCGCCAGCATGAGCGAAGAACCCCCAAAAGGTGACGAAGCCAAGGTCCTCTATGGCGGTTACGACCCCCTTACAGTCACCCTCACCCACATCATGGGTCAAAAGGCAGGAATAAGTTGGACCACTTACTCCCATACTGCTGAACCGACTGCAGTCTTTGCCCTGGGAAAACACAGCGAACTCTTTGACGGCTGGTACGATAATACCGAACTCTACACCAAAATGAAACAGGCGCTGGGTCTTGGTGCTGCAGTAACTCAGTCCCAGTATTAATAAGCATCAACAAAAATCAGCAGCTCAAAAACCCCTCCCTACCGCGGCGGGCTTTCTCCGGCCCGCCGATTTTTTTTGATCATAACCGAGAGAAACCTTTAAAGAAGATGTAAGACAAACTTCGATCGAAGCTCGGCAAAGGAGTAAGTATTCTCAGTTCAAGAACCTATCAACTCACTGCACGGAAAAACTTCTGAGAAAGAACGGCTATTACGCAAAGTGAATCGGGGAAGAAATCCTTCCCCAACGCCATAGTAGTACGACACAAATATGGCTTCGACCACGGTTTCCCCATCTGGGAAACAGCCTGAAGAGTAACCCAATCAGCTTGGAAATGAGTCTTCCGGTAACCACCCCGCAAAAGCAGAGATTTTCAGCTACATAGGCAAACTCAGTTCGAACCATCGGCTCTTCGATTTTTCGAATGGGTGTCAAAAAAAGGCGAAAGGGAAATGAGTATGTTCTACCCGATCGGAAGGTAATCTTTTCCCATGATCCCATGTTTGCCGGATTTTAAAGGCTTTTTTCTTTTCCACCTTACAGAGATTAAAAATTCTGGCACCATAGAGAAAGAAGACGAAATCACCCTCTTGAATCTCGGTGAAAATCCAAAGACCGTTGAGGTTATCGGTAAAACCAGCCAGATTGTAGCGAAGGCACAATTCCAAGTTTCTTCGGTTTGCCAGAGCGCCAGAGCGATAAGAAAATAAGACATGGATCACGTTTCTTCTTCCTCTTGCAGTCATGATACCATGTTTCTCCAAAGCGCTCGATTCCCATTCGCTAAAACTACCGAAAAAATTGGGAGGAAATTTTTGAAAAAACAGGAAACAACCATTCCCCTAGAAGGGAAACAATCGCTATAATATAAGTAGGTATATTTTAAATATAAAGGAGGAGTGATTATGAAAAAGTACGGCGTGTTGGTTCTCCTGGTGGTTTTTACGGTACTGTTCCTCTCTTCGGTAGCCTTCGCCAAATATAAGATTGCCTTTGTGCCGAAGCTCATTGGAATCCCCTACTTCAACGCCATGGAAGAGGGTGGGAAGAAAGCCGCCGCGGATCTCGATGTGGAATTCATTTACACGGGACCGGTTACTGCAGATGTGGCCAAACAGATTGAAATTGTCGATAACCTCATTACCCAGGGCGTCGATGCCATCGCCGTGGCTCCCAACGACCCAGCTGCAATTGCTCCAGTACTCAAGAAGGCCAAGGAAAAAGGAATTTTAGCGATGACCAGTGACACCGACGGTGACTTCCGGGACCTCTTTGTCAACCAGGCACTGCAGGATGAAATCGGCTACACCATTATGGATGAACTGGCCAAAGCGATGGGCGAAGAAGGCGAATTTGCCATTGTGTCTTGTGGACCGACGGCCTGGAACCTGAACACCTGGATTCTCTATGAGTTGCAGAGGTTAGCCAACTACCCCAAGATGAAGCTGGTGACCATCCGCTACGCCGAAGAGGACGTGCAGCAGGCCATCAACGTGATGCTTGACCTCATCAATGCCTTCCCCAACCTAAAGGGCGTTATCGGGCAGTGCAGCACCTCTGCTCCGGGTGTGGCAGAAGCCATTGAGCAGGCCGGAAAGAGCGGGCAAATTGTGTCTACTGGACTTTCTGTGCCATCCATGATGGCCAAATACGTGAAGAGTGGTACCGTCAAGAGTTTCGTCCTTTGGAACCCGGTGGACCTGGGGTATCTGACCGTCTGGGCGGCGAAGTATCTTCTGGATGGGAACCAGTTCGAAGATGGAAAAGAGTACGATGTACCCGGTATCAGCACCAAGCCCAGGTACATTGCCAAAGACAAGATGCTGGTGCTTGGGCCACCCAAGGTGTTTGATGTCTCCAACATTGAAGAGTTTGAGAAACTCTTCTAAAACGTGAATCCCAAGAAGCGCCCCGATCGGGGCGCTTCGCACTTTTACTGGAGCAAAGCTCATGGAAACCATTTTAGATGTACGAAGTATCGTCAAATCATTCGGCGGTGTGCATGCCCTAAAGGGAGTTGATTTTTCGCTTCGTCCGGGAGAAGTCCATGCCCTGGTGGGAGAGAATGGAGCAGGAAAGTCCACCCTGATTAAAATCATCTCTGGAGCCTTGCAGCCAGACCGGGGAGAAATTCACTATCTGGAAAAATCGGTAGTCATCGACTCTCCCCGCAAAGCTCAGGAGATGGGCATTGCCACGGTCTACCAGGAACCCCTGGTATACAACGAACTCTCGGCCATGGAAAACATTTTTCTGGGAAGGGAAATTCGTCGTCCTTGGGGGAGCATTGACTGGAAAGCCGAGGAAGAAAAGGCCCGGGCACTTTTTTCCTCGTTAGATTTACCCTACCACTTTCTGAAAGAACCCATGGGGGAACTGAGCGTGGGTTTGCAACAGCTGGTCCTCATCGCCAAGGCTTTGGCTTATGAGTCCAGGGTAATCATTTTCGATGAACCCACCGCCATTCTCACCGAGCATGAGACTGAACGCCTTTTTGAGATCATCAGGAAATTGCGGGAACGGGGAGTGGGTATCATTTACATCAGCCATCGGCTGGAAGAAATTTTCCGCATTGCCGATCGGGTAACGATCATGCGTGATGGAGAAATTCGGGGAACGTTCTCCATTGGAGAAGTGAACCGGGATCGGATTGTGGAGCTCATGGCCGGGAAGTTACTGGTGGAAACCATTGAACGGAAACAAAAGCGAGGTGACACACCGGTTCTCCTCGTCGAAAACCTTACCAGAAAAGGGCGGTTTTATGACATTTCTTTTGAGGTTTTTCCCGGGGAAATCCTGGGATTCTTTGGTCTGGTGGGTTCGGGAAGAACCGACGTAGCCCAGACCATCTTTGGCATTGGATCCCCTGATAACGGAAAGGTGGTTTTTGACGGAAAAACGGTACAGTTTACCTCTCCGGAAGAGGCCATGCGGAGTGGCATTGCCTACCTGCCCGAAGACCGCAAAATCCAGGGACTTTTCCCCATCCTCTCGGTGGGGTACAACATTTCCATCACTTTCTTGAAAGAGCTTTTGGGTGGTCTGGGTGTGGTGAATACAAAAGAAGAGCAAAAACGAGGAGAACGCTACGTTCATGACCTCAACATCAAAACCCCCAACTTGTGGACCAAGGTGTACAGCTTAAGCGGGGGAAACCAGCAAAAAGTGGTCATTGCCAAATGGCTGGGAACCACCCCCAAAGTCCTTTTCCTGGATGAACCCACCAGGGGGGTGGATGTGGCCTCAAAATCGGAAATCCACAACCTCGTTGCTCACTTAGCTGACCAAGGGCTGGGAGTGGTCATCATCTCCTCAGAGCTTCCCGAAATTCTGAAACTTTCCGACCGGGTGGTGGTGATGCACGAAGGACGGATCACCGGAATTTTCGAACGAGACGAAGCCAGCTCCGAGACGATTATCCGGGCAGCAACCGGGGAACGAATGGTGGGAGTACGAACCCGATGAAGCGAAGAACTCTTCTTCGAAAAAGGGAATTTACGGTTTTCGGATTGATCGTGGTTCTGGCGGTGGTCTTTTCCCTCACTACGGAACGGTTCCTCTCGGTGAGTAACCTCACCAATCTTCTCCTTCAGCTTGCTGGCACTGCTATTGCGGCCATTGGTATGACCATGATCATCATCACCGGAGGGATTGACGTTTCCATAGGATCAATGCTGGGAATGTCCTCGGTAGTGGCCGGAAAGCTACTTATGGGAAGTGCTCCAGTGTTTTCTGTAGTCCTGGCCGCCATGGGAGTGGGACTTTTGATGGGACTGGTCAATGGCTTCCTCATTGCCTATGGGAAAATACCCCCGATCATCGTCACCCTGGGAATGCTCAACATCATCCGTAGCCTCCTTTTCCAGCTTTTGGGGGGGCGGTGGGTTTCAGGAATTCCTCCAGCGATTCGGGTGATTGGGTTAGGAAAGTGGCTTGGTATACCCATTTCCATGTGGATTACGGTCATTCTCATCGTTTTCTTTAGCTATTTTCTGAATTCCCGTTCTTTAGGGAGGGCCATTTACGCGCTGGGTAATAACCCCGAAGCCGCTCGAGTCTCAGGGGTGAATCTGGCTAAAACCACTCTCTTCGTCTACACCGTTACCGGAATCCTGGTGGGTTTTGCTGGACTCATCTACGTGGCTCGTACCGGGATTGTCCAGACCAACACCGGAACCGGATTTGAGCTGGAAGTCATCGCTGCCGTGGTCCTGGGGGGAACGAGCATCTTAGGTGGGAAAGGAACCGTGATTGGAAGCCTCCTGGGAGCTTTCCTCGTAGGAATCATCAAAAACGGAATGGTCCTTCTCAACGTTCCGGCTTTAAGCGAGGGTCTGGTGATTGGAGCCCTTATTCTTGTTTCGGTAGTTATCGACGTCGTCCGCGCAAGGGGAGAACGGCTATGAGACGCATTGTGGGGCAGATCGTGGAAAATCGGATGCTCTTTCTCCTGGTGCTTCTGCTCATTCTTTTCATCGTCTTTTCTTTTGGTGTTCCAGGGTTTTTCACCTTCTACAACCTCACCAACATGACCCAGTATGGAGTTGAATTAGGACTTTTAGCCATGGCTGAGATGCTGGTGATTCTCTCCGGCGGTGGAGGTATCGACCTCTCCGTGGGATCCATGCTCACCCTGGTGGCTATGGTGATCGGGGTACTCATTGGACGAGCGGGTCTCAACCCTTCTCTTTCCATTCTGGTGGGACTTCTTACCGGGGTGGGGATGGGATACGTGAATGGGGTTTTAGTGAGTTATCTCCGAATTCTTCCCCTCATCGTCACCTTGGCTTCACTCTACATCTACAAATCCTTAGCTCTGATTGTGGCTGTAGACCCCCGCTTTGGACCGAACCCCATGCCGGTGTCCAATTTCCCGGAGACCTTCTATTTCGTGGGCCAGTACAGGTTGGGTGGAATTCCCTTCCAGGTGCTCTTTATTTTTATCCCGGTCATTCTCATTCTCTGGTTTCTACTGGAAAAGCATGCCTTTGGACGATATCTCTATGGGGTAGGCAACAATGAAACCGCGGCCTTCTTTTCGGGTATCAATGTGCGTCGTACCCGCCTTACGGTGTATACCCTGGCTGGGTTTTTGGCGGCTCTTTCTGGATGGATCATCACTTCTCGGATTGCCAGTGCTCGACCGGATGTGGGACTGGGCTATGAAATGCAGGCCATTACCATCGCAGTCTTAGGTGGAGTGAACATCAAGGGCGGCGAAGGTACCATTGGAGGGGTCATCATGGGAGTGGCCATCATCACCCTCCTTTACAATGGCATGCAGCTGGCTGGTATTCACCAAATCTGGCAACTTGGCTCTCTGGGAGTGGTGCTGGTGGGAAGTGTGCTTTTAAACCAGATGCTTTTGGCTCGCAGGAAATTTTAACCCGACCCCGCATCGCAAGATGCGGGGTATACCTATTCCACCACGATTTCCTTTAACCATTTCACCCAGCGACTACCGTAAAAATCCTCGGCCACTAGACGTACGGGAAAACCGTGCTCAAGGGGAAGTGCTTCCCCATTCACCCGCAGAGCAAGAAAAAGGAGGTCGAGCTTTTCTTCCTCCAGTTCTCGTTGGGTAAAAAACACTTCGTACCCATCAATGCCAACAAGGCGAATTCGTCGGTATTCCTCGACCTGAGCTCTCTCAAGAAGAGTTCGCAGCGGCACCCCTTCCCACTCAGCATAGTCGGCGAAAAAACCGGGGCAGATGAGGAGTACTTTCTTTTTGACCATGGGAAGAGCCAGGAGTTCTTCGTAGGAAAGGGAGAGGGGGCTTTGCGCCTTTACTCCAGAAATCTCAAGACGCCAGCTTCCAATATCGAGATTTTCAGGAGGAATACCGGTGGTGTGCAAATTCTTAATGGAATCAAGGGGTAAAAGCGAAGAGTCCACTTCCGCCGGGTTCATGAAAATGATTTCGGTATCCGGGGTATCAGGAGCGAGTTTCACCCGTTCCTTCGCCTCGGATACCCCTAAGGACGCCACCACAACCAAAATGAGAATCCAAAAGTAGGTATTTTTTTCACGTTCTCTACCTCCCACAATAATTGACAAATACAACCACACAGTGAATTTCCTATTTCTTCTTTTTCCCTTCTCGGGGCAAAAGCAAATTTTTGTGAACCATCCTGGAAAAATCCGGAAGAATGAACCCAAAAATCCCCTGTGGAATGGTAAAAAGATGGTATAATTCACGTTAAATAGCCTTTTCCTGGAGAAAAGACTGGTGTTCCTTACCCAGAGTAGCGAAGGGGAAAAAGACCTAAAAGAGAAAATCCTCCGAGCATTTCAAGAAGCGATTTATCTTTCGGACCTGGCTGAACGAGTCAAGACTGATATCGTAGAAGTCTGGAAGGAAATTCTGGAATTAGAAAAAGAGGGGCACGTTGCCTACTTCAGCTGGCAGGGAAAAACGGTCATCGTAAAAAAGCGATAAAAGCGCCCTATCGAAAGCGCACTCCAAGTTCTAAGCGCCACTCTTCTGCATAGTCAGTCTTCAGGGGCTTTGCATACCCTACGGTGAAAGAAAATGGAATTCCTTCAGCCAAAAAGGCGTGCACGGTGAGTTCTCCACCCACTGAGAAAAGAGAAGCCAACTCTGACAACGTTTCCCCAGCAAATCCTCCTTCAAAAAAGACTGTTCCGGTCATATTCTGCAAAACACCCATATTGAAAAAAGGAATATCGAAAGTGATAATCGGCCGGGAAAGAGCAAGACGCATTCGTCCCGCAATTCGACCCCGAAGGGTGGCTTCCGGATATCCGGCAACCGACCAGAACGTTTTCCATCCGCCCAGGGCAAAAAACCGGGAAAGATTATGTATCCCCAGCGATGCTTCGACTTGAATGGTAGGTAAAGAGCTTTGAGCGTTCTGCCATTTCCCCCACCATGTCACCACCATACTTTCAGTTTCACGATTTTCCAGAAACCCATGCCGATAGTAGAACGCTCCCCCACAATCCATCAAAACGTGGTCACTTCCTCCCGAATGGTTCACTTCCCCCTTTACCAACCACCCTTTACAGTATCCCGGATACAGGGAATCTTCCCGCCAAAATCGTTCATATCCCAAGCTCAGAGTGCTGTTCCGGAATTCTTCAACCACCAGAGGGTCACTCAGTGTTACCCCGTACACCCACCTTTCCCCATCTCCATGAAGGTCAATCGAGATTCTCGGCTCTATAAAGTTACCCCGATACGAGAAGTCACCATTCCACGTCCCATCAGGTCTTCTCTCATAGCTCAGAGAATACTCGTGGAAACCAGGGGATCCCGCGCAGTCATCAGGAATCCACCCAAAAGAGGGACCCAAAAACGGGGAACAAGTCAGCAAGGGTCGATAAAAAGATTCAGAAGAGGATTCGTATGGACATTCAAAAGACACCTCTCAAACTTCAGGACTTTCCAGGAATATAACGCTTTCCCACCAGAGTGCCCTTTCTGAGACAAACCCCACCTTAAAACCCTCAATGGTGTGGAAAATACCGTAAAGACCTTTTTCGGTGAAAATCGGTTCCAGAAACCCGCTCACCATCCTGGTCAAGCGAAAAACTTCCTTCGTCTCGATATCCAGGACAAAGGCATCAAAAATTCCCTCCTGAGCAGCGGAAAAGAACAGATGCTGTCCGTACACCGAAAAAGTGGGAGTAAGGTGGGGACCCGAAAAAACGGAGTGAACTCCTTGTTTTTTCCATCGAAACGATTGACTACAATGACACCATTCCTCTAACCCGAGACAAAGACGGACTCCTCTGAAACAACCAGCATTATAGGGTGAAAATCCCGGCCAAATTCAAAAACAGGCTAGATTATTCCACTTTCTGTATCGAGGGTACATATCTCCTCCGGGATCCAGGGTGATTTTGACGTAAACCAGCTTCTCTCCATCGGGAGGAAAAACCGGTCTTCCAATAATCGACCCCCGCACGAGCGGTTTTTTTTGACCTGTTGCGAAATTCTTTAACCACAAGCCCGGTCGGAAATCCGGATAGGAAAGGGTATAAACAAGATGTAACCCATCAAAATAAATGGCCACTCCACCTGTAGCGTAGCCTTCAGAGGTACATTCTGTAACTGGAGAAAGACCAAGCACCGTAAACCGTTGCAAATCTTCGTGCACTTGATTTTGTACCATGATTTCCCATCGACGCCATAATTCATTGACCGAAATCCCCAATGTATCTTGCGGTCAAACCCAAAAGGACTTGCGCTTTCGCTCCGTCGCCGACTTAATTCCACGAGTTTCTCTTCCCCAAATGTCTGCGCAATATACTCAATCATACTTACCCCATAAATAGAGACATTCAGCCGACCAGGCCAGTTTTTGGGAAAACTGTGTCCCCGTAGAAGATGAGGGGGCAACACCGTTCCTGAGAGTGCCTGGGTGCGCAGAACCATAGCATAGAAGGGATTCTGTACCCCTCTTACCGTGAGCATCCCCTCTCCGTACAAGGCATATCCTTCCCACACCCACAAGGGCTGGATAACATTGGGAAGAACCACATACCCCAGAAGAGACCACAACCATTCCAAATTTCTACCAACCGCCTCTAAGTGAACAAGGTGCGTGATTTCATGGGCAAGAACCATATGTAACCATTCCTGAAAACCGGTCCCGTTCGACAGGATTTCATAAGGCTTGGCAACTGAAAGGTGAATCACTCCCATCAGGGGATCGGTATACCCTTCTGGAACGTCGGAATATTCGGTCAGCACGATTGCTGGTTGAAAATCAAGGTGAACCTGAAAAAATGCTTCAATCTGTGGCAGAAGTTCCTCAGCACTCCGTGCCACCTTTTTGGCGCTCTCTTACAAGGTTTCTGGGAAAATCACTCGGAAATGGGGCGTAGTCATCTCCCGCCAAACTTTTCGGGCATCCACTTGATTTCCCACCACAATAATCCCGCAACCAAACACCATCGCCAGAATACCGTGTACAACCCATTTACCAATCAAAACCATTCCACCCCCTTTTAATTATACTTGGCTTATTCTTGACCAGCAAAAGGAATTTGGGTATTATAATACCTAAATAGAAAAGGAGTCAAAAATGCCACGAATCAAAATCATCGAAATTGAAGAGGCAAAATGTAACGGTTGTGGTCAGTGTGTGCTCGCTTGCCATGAAGGGGTGCTTTCTCTCCATGAAGGGAAAGCCAAAGTGTTGAAGGAAGCCCTCTGTGACGGTTTGGGAAGCTGTATTCCGGCCTGCCCGAAGGGAGCAATTCGAATCAAAGAGAAAGAGGTCACCCTATACCAGCACCCCGAGCCCCCGAAAGACCTGAAGTGGCCAGTACAACTTCGGCTCATCTCTCCTCTACACCGCTTTTCTCAGAAAGATTTGGTCATTGCTTCCGACTGTACGGCCTTTACCGCACCCTCCTTCCATGAAATCCTCAATCACCGGAGAGTGCTCATTGGCTGTCCCAAATTTGACGACCGGGAACACACCGCACGGGTCTTACAGACCATCCTCCAAAACCAATCCTTCGATTCTGTAGAAGTGATGCTCATGGAAGTACCCTGTTGCTCAGGACTGCGCGCACTGGTGGAAGGTGCCCTACAGGCTACAGGAAAACTAATCCCCCTTACCTGTACGGTCTTCGGTGTGGGAGGAACCATCAAAAAAAGGGAATCAATACGCCCGGGAGAGTAAAAACCGGTTGGCAAGAAAGACGCGCCGCAGGCCACACTCTTTTGCACGTCGCAATGCGCCTTCGGCATGTCGGACCGAAGTGGGAGGAAGGTCTTCCAGAAAAAAATTGGGGGCAAATCCGAGGAGGATATAAGGAATTTCGGGGTTCAAGGAAGCGATAAAAGTGGCGACGCGTTCCACCTCTTCCTCGTTGACGTACTCGGGAACGAGGAGGGTACTCGCTACCACGGTAACCTGGGAAAATTGGAGTGCTTCTTGGGCTGCCCAGGCGAAGTTTGATAGGGTAAGCGAATTCGATATCCCGGTGAGAGCACGGTGAACTGTATCGCTCATTGCTTTGAGATCAAATTTGAGGATCCCTCCGCTCTCACGGGATACCACAAACATCTCTCTGAGGATTTCTGGATGTGCGGCACCGTTTGTTTCCCAACATATCCGGACTTTTCCCTGAACTTTCCGCGCTAAGGCCAGGGCGTGCCCAATCTGGGGAATGGGGTCACCACCAAAAAAGCAAATACAGGCTACCCGGTTATGAACAGTTTTCACCAATTCCTCCACGCTATAAAAATACGGCTCTTCCCGGAGATTACGGTGATGCCAATTTTGACAGAAGAGGCAATTCAAATTACATCCCCCGTAAAAAATGGCCAGATTCTCGTATCCTCGATGCCCTCGTTCAGAACATACGAAAGAAGCAACACAATTGGTGGGAAGAGGGTCATGGTAAAACGTGCACAGTCCCTTCCGTGCCGTTCCTGCCCATCGTTTTCCATCTTGTACCAGACCACAGAAACTTCTCCCCTTTTTTCCGCAACGGCGTACACAGAGGGTGCAGGCCGTTTTACCCCCCGAAGGAATAACCGATTGATGGAACGATTTCAAAACGGTACGATGGGCAGCCTGAATGAATGGCCAGGCCTGGGCAAAATTCCCGTCGATGCAGTCCCGACAAACCGAAAGCAGAGAAGAAATCGTAATCGAAGTTCGCCCACAGATGGCACAGGTTTTTTTAGCTAAAGTTTCCATAGCTTCCCTAAAGATTCGTAAGGCGAATATTTCCCTCTACACCCAGGACATCATCCACAATCACCACTACTCCTTCGATACCAGGAATATCCCGAGCCAGACGCACGACTTTCTCCAGGTCCCCCTTTCCTTTCACCCGATTCGCCAGGCTTGTCGCCCAGGCATCGGAAAGCGCTGCAGAATGAGAAACCACCACCACTGCATCTGCGTTTCCAAAACTCAACGAAGGCCCGACTTTCCCCGAAGACGTCGCCACCCCCCAGGTGGTCCCTCCCGGAAGCACAAGGCCCACTCTGAAACTAAAGGGGGACTCTTCACCGGCATAAATGGCGACAATCCTCTCTTTTTGAGAAAAGACCAGAATATCTCCTCCATTTTCGATGACGAGTTCACCAGTTTCCATGAACAGTTCTTCGGCGAGCATCTCATTGATGGCTCCTGCAACCGCAGCCATGGGCCCCACCCCGGCGTTTTGGGCACATTGCGCCATTATCTGGCAAATTCGGGGGGCAAAGGGGGGAACCGCAAGCGGAGTCAGGGTTTTCCGAAAATTGGGGTCATAGCGAATGTAAGCCTTGAGGTCTTCCCGTTCTCTCTGAAGCCTCTGCCAGGCCCGTTCCCGCAAGTCCTGCTCCGCCAGGATATAAAGGTCACTCTCTTCGATTTTCACAGTAAAGGACACAAGATCCGGAGACTTCATTCGTTCTCGATAAAAACGGTGTTCATACCGGGGCACTAAATGACCGCCTCCATCGCATGAGTTGGACAAGCTAGCACACACAATTCGCAGGCAATGCACTTACTTTCATCGTAGCGCACAAGGTACGACGGCTTCTCCATAAAAAGGGCTTCCGTGGGACACACTCCCACACATGCCCCACACTGGACACAGCGCGTTTCCACCATTCTGATATCCTGGCTTAGGGACTCCACTCCAATACCCGCCTGACGCAAGTACTGGATTCCTTCTTCCACCTCTTCCCTCTTTTTCCCGATGACCTCCATCACCATAATTCCTTCCCGATGTGGGGAAATGGAAGCTCGCAGGATGTTGAATCGCAGTCCAAATTGAAGCGCCAGTTCACACACCAGCGGTCTATCCGCAATATCTGACGGAAAACGCAGCACCACCTTCTTGGTCACGTCCATCTTCTTCACCTCCCTACCAATTCAGCATTCACCGACACCGGCCGCTCAACGAGATTCCGAAAACGCACCCCGGATTCAACTCCCGGAAGGGGAGAAACAGGCTGAGTGAGGGTAAATTTCCCTTCCTGAATCCAGCTCTTGAGGATCAAAGCCACCTCTCGAGCCCGGGCATAGCTTGATTGCGATGAAGTGGGAATCTCTTTATCCCCTAAGCGGATTTTCCCACTTCGCAATTCAGAATAGCTTACGTAACCCAGGATTTCTCCAGTCCCATAAGGATACGCATGGCTATAGTCCACAACCGGAGCCAGAATTTCCTCATCCCGCACCGAACAATAGTAGAGGACCTCCTCGGTGAGGATAGGAATGGGGATCCCAAGACCGACCGCCAGTGAACATCCGTAACCCCGGATACTCATTCCCCAGAGCCATTGAGCACTCATGTCCTTGAGATCCCCGATCACCGCGATGGTTCCTGCTCCACCCTTGGGTACACCCCTTTCAGTTCGTTCCACGCCGGGGTTGTGCTGGGTCCCTTGCCAGGCCACATACCCTATACCCCCACCGAGAAAAATCCGAGTTCCAATGCCAATGGTCCGGTAATAAGGGTCATTGAGAAGAGGACTGAGCTGTCCTGCCGAAGAATACCCGGCGTTGCCTAGGTTTGGAAGCAGTACTCCCAGGTAGGTGTAGATGGTCTTACTAGAGAGGTTCACCGCTACATTATAATTCTGATAGGCGTTGCGAGGATTAAAGAGGTACGCTTCGTTCAAATCCCGAAG
Organism: Atribacterota bacterium; assembly: GCA_039638595.1. NCBI lineage: Bacteria > Pseudomonadati > Atribacterota > Atribacteria > Atribacterales > Candidatus Caldatribacteriaceae > Candidatus Profundicultor > Candidatus Profundicultor thermophilus. Next base: position 64,202 of record JBDIWM010000002.1, on the reverse strand, counting down.
ATTAATCCAGGTCGCCAGGTGTTTACGGGGATAGCAATCCGTCCCATAGGCATACGCTTCCAGGAGGACATCCTTTCCCGCCACCAGGTCTTGGATGACATGCCCTCCTCCGTACTTGAATTCTCCAGGATGCACTTTATTTAGGGGATCGTCCTTGGCTGGTTGCGTCACCCCGATATAGAGGTCCACAGCCGCCAGCCCTGCATAGGCCATCACTCCATTCAAATAGGCTTCGTGAATCTTCATCCGTGGTTTGGTGTGACCAATATTCAAGAACGCCCCTGAAGAACACATGGTACCGAACGTTCCGGTCGTCACCACATCCACTTCCTGGGCAACTTTTTCCACTCCTTTTTCAGCCACAAGGTCAATCACTTCTTCGGCTGTTACCACCACCACTTTGCCGGTACGGATCTTTTCGTTAATTTCCTCATAGGTCCGCAGAACCCTCTCCATGGTTTCACCTCCCACGTCCTCTCCAATGATAAAAAAATCCCTCGCCAAAGGGACGAGGGATTGTACTCGTGGTACCACCCTTTTTCACTGGCCAAAACCAGCCTCATTTGTAAGGGAATTCTCCATAACGGGCGAACATCCGCTGACGGCTACTTCAGGTTCACCGCCAGAGCTCCAGGGCCATGTTCACCGTTCTGGGGGATCCAGCTCCCACCATATCTGGACTCTCTCTACCCCCATCGACGGTTACTCATCCCTTTCATCACCGTCACATTTTCAATCTGCTGTGATTATAATGTACCACCTCTCCTTTGTCAAGAAAATTTATCTTTTTAGTAGAGATTGTCTTCTTGACCTTGATGATTTTTACTCCAGGTTTATCCTTCCTCCTTGCAAAAGGACGGTATAATATGGAAAGGGTGATAAAACGATGAAGGCGATGATTCTTTCTCAAATCGAGGACCTTAGTGTAAACCGCTCTCCCTTAAAACTGGTGGAGAGGCCGCTTCCCTCCTGTGGAGAACGGGACATCCTGGTCCGGGTCTTGACCTGTGGAGTGTGCCGGACAGACCTTGACGAAATTGAAGGAAGAACCCTACCCGCGTTTTTCCCCATCATTGTAGGGCACCAAATCGTGGGCACAGTGGTGGGAAAAGGCAAAAACGCTCACCGATTCCAGGAAGGAGATCGGGTGGGTATCGCCTGGATTCACTCTTCCTGCGGGAAATGCCACTACTGCCAAAATGGTCGGGAAAATCTTTGTCCTGAATTTAAAGGAACGGGAAGAGACGCCCATGGCGGGTATGCCGAGTACACCGTGGTGGGAGAGGACTTTGCTTATCCTCTCCCTGCGGTGTTTTCCGATGAAGAAGCTGCACCTCTTCTTTGTGCTGGTGCCGTGGGATATAGGGCTCTGAAGCTCGGTAAAATCGAAAACGGAGAAAACATTGGTTTTTTAGGATTCGGAGCTTCAGGGCATCTGGTGATGAAAGTGGCCCGGTATCTCTATCCGGATTCCAAAATCTTCGTTTTCAGCCGAAGCCAAAAAGAACAGTCTTTAGCCTGGGAAATGGGGGCCTTCTGGGTCGGCCATTTTGACCACCAACCACCAGAGAAGCTCCACTGTGTGATTGACACCACTCCTGTCTGGAAACCGGTGGTCAGCGTGCTGGGGAAACTGACCCCCGGAGGAAGACTAATAATCAACGCCATCCGCAAAGAAGAAGGTGACAAAGAATACCTGTGGCAGCTCGACTATCCTGAACATTTGTGGATGGAAAAGGAAGTAAAGACCGTAGCCAATGTCACCCGGCAAGATGTGGTCGAATTTCTGGAACTGGCCGGTCGGATTCCCATTCGTCCAGAAATCGAGGTCTTCGGACTTCAAGAAGCCAACTGTGCTCTTCTTGAACTCAAAGAGGGAAAAATTCGGGGTGCGAAAGTCCTGCGGATAGAGGGGGCGTGAACGTTGTGGAGAAACTCCGGGGAATCCGTACCGAAAAAATCGCCATTCAGCAACTCGAAGTGGGACAGGTCCTGGCGAGCACCCTCCTTGACGAAAACGGGCAGATTCTTTTGGGAAAAGGGAAACGTATTACCCAAGCCTTCCTGGACAGACTCATAGCCTGGGGAAAGGATTACGTTTTCGCCGAGGCCCTAGAAGAAGTCACTGCCGAGACTCCTATGGAGGATATTTCCTTTGAAACCAAGGAACAAACCCTCAATGACCTCCAGGAAACGCTCACCCTTTTAAGCCAGGGCAAAAGGGTCCCAATGGAGCCATTGGAACGGGATGTACGAAAAATCCTTCAGGAAGTGAAAGCTCACCAAGAACTGGTGATTCCCATTACCCAACTCAAAAAGCATGACGACCTCACTTTCACTCACTCCCTCAACGTTTCAATCATTGCTACGTTTATCGGAAAATTCCTGGGTCTCCGGGAAGAAGTAATCCAGATTTTGGGCTTGGGAGCTCTCTTACACGACCTGGGAAAGCTTCGTATTCCCCCTGAAATCCTGAACAAACCCCAACCTCTTATTCCAGAAGAGCGCAAGGTCATCCAGCAGCACCCGGTCATGGCCAGAAAAATTCTCGACGAACAGACTCGTTTGAACGGAATTGCCAAAAATGTCGCCTCACAGCACCACGAAAAAATCGATGGTAGTGGTTATCCTCGAAACCTTTCCAGACGAGATATTTCTTCTCTGGCACAGATCGCCGCTGTCGCTGATATCTACGAAGCCCTCACCTCTGACCGTCCCTACCGCAAAGCACTTCCCATATCTGAAGTAGTGGAGTACCTGATGGGCAATGCTGGATATACGCTGGATGAGAATGTAGTCTCCACGTTTGTGAGCCATATTTCTCCCTACCAGGTGGGAGACAGGGTTCAACTCTCAAGCGGTGAAGAAGCAGTAGTCAGCCGCATTAATCCTGTTCTCCCTTTTCGGCCATTTGTGCGCATTCGCACGGTATCCCCGGAGGGGAAAGTGACGCTCTCCGAAGAAATCGACCTTTCCCAGTCCTTAGTGCTCACCATTGTGAGAGAGATTGCTCTCCAGAGTCAGATCAGGCTGGATTAAAGCTTTTATAAAAACGTTCTACAAACTCGATAACCACTTTTCCAAGCCGGTCACGATTCCTCCGATCGAGGATCACCTTCCTGACCCCCTGACCCTGGAAGAGGTGGTCCAGTTCGGAAAGAGGTGGAAAACAGGACGTCACAAGCAGAAATGGGGTAGCATACCAGGCCTTATAAAAAACCTCCCGAAAGCGGGATGAAAAAAGCTCCATTTTCCCCACTTCGTCAATGAGAAGAGGAAAACCCCCAAGAAGGGCGTTTTCAATCTCCTCAATCCCTATGGTTTCAAGGTCGTACAGCATAATCCCGTATCGGCCCACTCGAAGGGGCGAAGGATTACCTTTCTTCGCCAGAATGCCCTCTTTCCCCGAAAGGGTCCGAATGCCAAAACCAACTCGTTCCTTCCCTTCTCGAATTTCCTCGGTATAAAAACCCCGAAACCACCCCGGAAAATGCTCCACCACTTTTTTCGCCAGCGTGGTTTTCCCTGTCCCTGGTCTTCCCAAAATCACTATTCGATGCACCCTTTACAAATTCACCCCTTCAACGATATAGTACCTGTAAATGGATAATTTCATCAAGTTTTTAGGGACGGCAGGGGCACGATTTGTGGTCTCAAAACAACTCCGAGCTTCAGGAGGACTCTGGATTCATTACCGGGGCACTTCACTTCATCTTGACCCCGGACCGGGTGCTCTGGTGAGGGCCTTGACGAGCCGTCCGCCTTGTGATCCAACAACCCTTCAGGCCATTCTCCTTTCTCACCGCCACATCGATCACGCCAACGACCTTAACATCATGGTTGAAGCCATGACTCAGGGAGGAACCAGGAAAAGGGGGATCGTTTTTCTTCCTGCTGATGCCCTGGAAGGAGAACCAGTCCTTTTTAGCTATCTCCGCGATTCACTGGATGGGGTTCATCTCCTTCAGGAAGGCTGCCGATACGATGTCGGGAGTATCACCTTCGAAACGCCCCTCCGTCACGTTCATCCTGTAGAAACCTATGGTTTCCGTTTCCTCTTTGAAGAAGGCCGCGTTTCCCTCATCGTGGACACGCTTTTCGAAGAGAAACTTTTTGATGCCTACCAGGGAAGCCAGATCCTCATCATCCACACCGTACGGCTCAAAAAAGAAAAGAGCCCTCAACTCTTCCACCTGAGCGCCGAAGATACCCAGGTCCTCATCGAAACCATCCGTCCGGAATTAGCCATCCTTACCCATTTCGGGATGACTATGCTCCAGGCCAAACCATGGAAAGTCGCCGAAGAGCTAACTCAGAAAACCGGCATCAAGGTCCTGGCCGCCAGCGACGGGATGAATCTTCCCCTTGACCCTAAAACCGGGAGAGAACAAGGTAAAAACGGGTGAGGAAAACTGAAACATAGGCGAGGATCGCGCCACCGATAACCGTGTTCACCACAATCCCTGCAAAAGGAACGAACCCAAAAAGCCAGAAAACGAGATACCCCACCACCACGAAAAAGAGGACAATGACCAGAAAGGTGAAACACTCACCCAGGTTTTCAAAGGACATCTGGAAACTGTGACGAATAGCTGAGAACGGGTCTTCCCGTCCTATGACCACCACCGGCAAAACGAACATGAGCAAAAACCCAAGGAGGAGTCCTGGAAACACAAAAAATGCCGAAAAAAAGCTCACCAGAAATCCCACCAAGAGGGAAGCAACAAAAACCTCCAGAAAGCGAGGAGCAATAATTCTCCAGGCTCGACCGAAATTAACCCGTTCTCGATGCTCGGCATCCCAGGTCATCATCACAATAAAACCCAGAGCAAGAAACCCACACAGAATCCCCAGCATCACAAAAATAACGCTCAAACCCCATTGAAAAAATGCCGTAATCCAGGAAAGACTGCGTCTCCATACCAGACTGTTTGCCAGAGCCATGAGAAAGGCGGAGGGCAAAGCAGGTAGAATAATTTCAGGATTACGAGAAAAAAACCAGGCACTTTCTTTTAACTCACGCCAGAAATCGAAGTACACCATCACCATCATCCCCTTGCCTCTTTTTTCAACTACCGCTAATATTAATGGTCCAAAGCAAAAGAAGCAAGGGGATGAGCGCACCGTGCGAGCGTACCCGTACTGGAAAACGCTTTTCGTATACACTGACTCTTGGTTGTCACCCCACCATGCCCTGATTCTTCTAGCAAAAACCCTGCAACGGTCTCTCCACATCCAGGAAGTGCGACAAATCGTCCACCATCCTGACCTCACTATTGAAGAGGAGATTCCCCTCCTTTTTCTGGCCGAAAACCATGCATCCACAGCCTTTATCTATCAGCATCTTGTTTCCCGCTTCACCCACCAGAAACGATATCTTCTTGTTCTTGACACCCATCTGGACATTTTTTCCCAGGAAGAAAACACCGAAACCATCCATCGGGGAAATTTCCTCCGCTATCTCCTCAAAAATGGCATACTCGAAGACCATGCTCTTCTGGTACCTTCACTCCACAGTCCTGTCGCTTCTCTCCGTGAGGGCTTAAGCCATTTGGGGGAAGGGCTTTACTATCTTTCCTGGGACCTCGACTTCGGATTACCGCGATGCGCTTCCTTTCCCTCGCCGCTTTCCCTTACTTTCAGAGAGCTGAGGGAAATCTTCCGGCTTATCGGCAGTCACTTCCGGAAACCAAGACGCCACCTCATTGGTATGGACATCGTGGAGATGAACATTGACCGTCCATTCCACCTTTCAAAGCTCTCTTTTCAGATTACAACCCTTCTTCAGTATCTTCATCTCCAAAAATCCCCTCATTTTGAATTGCCACACCTTGATAGATTCAACCAGAAGAAGTATGCTAAATGTGGGCAATGAAGAGACGCGGTCAATAAAGGAGGAAATACGGTTGACCCTAACCCGGATAACGAGCATGTGTTTGATATGCATGTTCTGGAACTTTTTTCTTTCCCCATTTTCTACTGCTTTGGAAGCCATCGACCAGGCAGAACTGCTCCTGGAAGAGGGAAACACTGAAAATGCCATAGCCATCCTGGAACCATTGCTTCAGAGTAACGACGAAGAAGAATTGGCTCGCGTTACTGAACTCCTTTATCGCATTTACGACGAAAAGGGAGAAAAAACAAAGGCCCTTCGGGTTTTGGAAACCTACATCCAGCAATTTCCAGGAAATCCCACCAGTTACCTCTATCTGTACTGGATGGCTAAACTTGAAGAAGAACAGGGTCACATCGACCGTTTTCTGTCTCTCCTTCATCGCCTCATTGACACCTATCCTCTGGATTGTCACTTCGAAGATCCTTATGACCTCCGGGCTCAGGCTCAAGAGGACGTTGCATACGCACTGAAGAACTATCTCAAAGACTATCCTGGGGCCATCGAAGCCTACCGAAAACTCCTGAACTTCATCGAAGAAGAGGAAAAACCTCGCATCATGATGGAAATTGCCTTCTGTCATGAAAAAATGAACCAATTAACCGAAGCGGTAAATGAGTACCAGAAGGTGGTCCAGCAATCCCAAGACCAATTTTACCGCCGTTGGGCAAAACTGCGCATCCAGTACCTCAACGAAAAACCGCTGACCACAGAGAAAAGCCCCGAAACGCTATCTCAGAAACTCGTTCGTGCCTTCATGCAGAAAGACCTAAAAACCCTGGAAAAATTGGCAAAAAAAGGAGATTTCTGGGCAGGGGTAAACTTTAGCGAATTCGAAATCGACGAATTCCAGAAAGCCAAAGCATACCTCGCCCAGTACCTGAAGTCTTCACCAGAACTCAAAGCAGAAAAAACCCCGCAGAAAAAAAATAGTGAACTGGTGCTCCGTCTTGAGAACTGGGGTGACCCAAACTACAATATTTTGTACCTTGTTCTTGATGAAGGAGTATACGGTTGGGAATGGAAGGGAATCATCCTCTCAAACACTGCTTTAGAAGAACTTTCTGAGGATATTCCGTATCCTACCGAGTAAAAATTCATTAAAGAGGTGTTTCGCTTTGGGCCAAAGAACCGCATCCCGACAGAGGAAAACCAAAGAAACTGAGATTGAGGTTCTCCTCAACCTCGATGGAGAGGGGAAAGCAGACGTAGAGATGGACATTCCCTTTTTCCCTCATCTCCTCACCAGCATGGCCTTCCACGCTGGATGGGACCTCGGCATCAGAGCCTCAGGCGATGCCAAACTCGTCGATGCACACCACACCGTTGAAGATGTGGGGATTGTCTTAGGCGAAGCCTTTGCAGAATGCCTGAAGGACAAAAGAGGAATCCGACGTTTTGCCACCGCTTTCATCCCCATGGATGATGCTCTAAGCATGGTTTCCGTCGATTGCAGTGGTCGAGCGTACTTCTTTTATGATGTTCCAGAAATGGGAGAACACGTAGGCCAGTTTGAAGTGGCATTGGTGGAAGAGTTCTTCAGAGCCTTTACCTATAGCGCAAAAATCACCCTTCATGCTAAAATATGGTGGGGTAAGAACAACCACCACTGCCTGGAATCGTTATTCAAGGCAGCCGGTCGGGCCTTATGTGAGGCGACCACCATATTCGGGGAAACCATCCCTTCAACCAAAGGACTTCTTTAGGAGAGGGTGACGATGATTGCGATTGTCGATTACGGCATTGGGAACCTGCACAGTGTTTCGAAAGCACTGCAACGACTGGGAAAAGAAATCGAAATAACCCAGAGCAGGGAAGTGCTCCAGAAGGCTGAGGCAATTGTTTTACCTGGTGTCGGTTCCTTCGGAGAAGCCATGGAAAACATGGAGAAGAACGGTCTCGTGGAAGCGATTCGGGAGGCCCATGTGGAAGAAAAGCCGATTCTGGGGATTTGTCTTGGCTTACAGCTCTTCTTTGAACGAAGTCAGGAATCGCCTCGCAAAAAGGGGTTGGCCTTCATTCCTGGAGAGATCCGCAAACTTCCACCTACATCTAAAATCCCCCATATTGGCTGGAACAGGGTATACTTTAAAAAGCCGAATACGGTCATTGAGGGCATCCCTCAGGGACGGTTTTTCTATTTTGCCAATTCCTTTTATGCGGCACCTGAAGATGAATCCTGTGTAGTGGGAATCTGTAACTACAATGTGGTCATCCCCGCTATGGTCAATGTCGACCACCTTTTCGGAGTCCAATTTCATCCGGAAAAAAGCGCCCGGTGGGGAATGAAATTTTTAGAAAATTGGGTGAAAAGTCTCTCCTCATGATTCTTCCCATTCCAGCCATCGATATCCTTGAGGGAAAAGTCGTTCGATTAGAAAAAGGCGACTACCAGCGAGTAACGGTCTTCAGCGATACTCCGTCGGAAGTAGCACGAAAATGGGAGGCAGAAGGTGCTCCCATGCTCCATGTGGTCGACTTAGATGGAGCACGCCAGGGTTGGCCGGTCAATTTTGAATCTATTCGGCAAATCCTGAAAGCGGTGCGCATTCCAGTTCAGATAGGTGGTGGCGTGCGCATCACTGAAACACTCCGCCACTATATCACAGAAGGAGCACAACGGGTGGTCCTGGGCAGTATTGCCATCAAGGATCCTCAAGAGTTCGAAAAAATGGTTGCATTTGCTGCTTCCCAAATCGCCGTGAGTCTGGATGTGGAAAACGGGAATCTGAAAATCCAGGGCTGGACTGAAAATACCTCCATTCGTGCCACATGCTTTGCCCAAAATTTAAAACAGATAGGCATCCAGCATTTCATCTTCACCGATGTAGCCCAGGATGGAACCTTAACTGGCATTCGTCCCCGGGTGATCCAAGAGTTCTTGCAAGAAAGTGGTGTTTCCATCATCCTTGCAGGAGGAGTAAGTAGTGTTGACGATATTCGGAAGGTAAAAACCATCGAGGGCGTTGAGGGCGTTATCCTGGGTAAGGCTCTCTACACTTCAGCCCTCAGGCTCAAAGATGTGATTAAAACTTTACGGGAGGAATAAAAATTGTTAGCCAAGCGAATTATTCCGTGTCTGGATGTCAAAGAAGGAAGAGTGGTAAAAGGTGTCCACTTCGAAGATATTAAGGATGTGGGGGATCCGGTGGAGCTGGCTAAACGCTATGAAGAAGAAGGCGCCGATGAACTGGTATTTCTCGATATCACTGCTTCCTATGAACAGCGAGAAATCATGATTCACGTGGCCGAGAAAGTGGCTGAAACGCTCACCATTCCATTCACCGTGGGGGGAGGAATTGGGAGCTCAGAACACGTCAGTAAACTCCTTAAAGCCGGAGCCGATAAGGTTTCCATTAACACCCAAGCAGTCCTTAACCCGGAACTGGTTAAAGAACTGGCCGACAAATTCGGAAGCCAGTGCGTGGTGGTGGCCATCGACGTTAAGAAAACCTGGGATCGCATCACTCATCGCAGTTACTGGGAAGTTTTCATCAATGGTGGTCGCACTCCCACCGGTAAAGAAGCTATTGCCTGGGCCCAGCAGGTGGAAAAGTTAGGAGCAGGCGAAATCCTCCTCACCAGCATGGACACCGATGGAACTCAGTCAGGATATGACATCAGTCTTACCAGAAAAATCGCTGAAAAGGTGAATATTCCGATTATCGCTTCAGGTGGAGCAGGAAAACTAGAACACCTGGCTGCGGTACTCCAGGAAGGAAAAGCCGACGCCGCTCTGGTTGCTTCCATCTTCCACTATCGCCACTTTACCGTGCCTGAAGCCAAAGCATTTCTCAAAAAACGTGGTATTCCGGTGAGGATTGAGGATTGATGGATACCCTCTGGGAAAAAATCAAAACCGACGAAAACGGCCTGGTTCCAGCGATCATCCAGGATGTGGTGACTGGGCGAGTACTCATGATGGCCTATATGAACGAAGAAGCATTTCGGAAAACCATGGAAACCGGTACCACCTGGTTCTACAGTCGCAGCCGCAAAACACTATGGCACAAAGGTGAGACGAGCAGCCACGTTCAGCGTGTACAAAGCTTATATCTTGACTGCGATAACGATACGCTTCTTATACAGGTCGAGCAGGAGGGGGTTGCCTGTCATACTGGTCTACCCTCCTGTTTTCACCGAAAAATAAAGGAGGAAACCATCTCCGCTCCGGAAGCTGGATATCCACCCTACCCCCAGGCTTCTTTTCTCCAGGAGCTCTTCGAAGTGATCGAAGAACGTGCGCAGCATCCAGATAGTAATTCCTACACTTCAAGGCTTCTTCGGGAAGGACGAGAAAAAATCCTGCGTAAGGTGGCTGAAGAAACCACCGAAGTGATTCTGGCTACCCTCGAGAACACCCTGCGACACAAAGACCACCTGCGTCTTGAAGTTGCAGACCTTCTCTACCACCTTCTGGTTCTGCTCAAGCATGAAGGAATTCCCTACCTTGAGGTCATTGAAGAACTCCAGAAGCGGCGTTCCTCCTCAAAAAGCAAAGCCCCTTCCTCCTAAGGAAGGGGCTTCGGATTCCAAGCGTACTCAAAGGGCACACTCTCCTTTTTCACCGGTTCGGATACGAACCACATCAATCACCGGATAGACAAATATTTTACCATCACCCACGGTATCGGTTCGAGCCACTTCCACCACGTGATTCATCATCTCCTCACAGTCCTCATCCCGGACGAGGACCTCGATTTTGGTCTTGGGAAGAAAGGGAATCTCATATTTCCGCCCCCGGAACTGTTCTACAAGACCCTTTTGTCGTCCCCGTCCCTCTACCGGATACATGGTCACTCCCCAGTAGCCAAAACGCTCTAAAACGTCGAGCACTTCTGGCACTTTTTCTTCCCGGACGATAATCTCAAGCTTGTACACGTTCATGCCTCCTCTCTGGAAAAAGTAGGCGACGACGAGTAAACTCCGGATACGCTGGAGTTCCATGTTCAAAAATGTCCAGCCCCTGCAATTCCTCTTCAGGAGAAACCCGAATGCCAAAAATAAGGTCCATAACTTTAAACATGAGATACCCCAGACCAAACCCCCAGGCCACCACAGCCAACACCCCAATGAACTGGGCAAGCAGCTGTCCCCCGCCACCACCATAGAAAAGACCGGTTACGTAGGGTGGTTCAAGCGTATAGAGTCCATAGGTCCCATCGGCAAAAAGGCCCACACTCAAAAGCCCCCAGAGACCGTTTACTCCATGGACACTCACTGCTCCCACGGGGTCATCAATCCCCCGACTTTCAAAGAAATACACCCCAGCCACAACCAGCAAACCAGCGATAGCCCCGATGACTATCGCTGCCCACCCTTCAATCCAAGCACAGGGTGCAGTCACCGCTACAAGTCCCCCCAAAGTTCCATTCAGCGCCATACCCAGGTCCCACTTGCGGGTTTTGGCATACATAACAAGGAGTGTGGTGAAAGCCCCTGCTGCCGCCGCCAAATTGGTGTTCACAGCCACCACAGCAATGCGGAGGTGATGAGCGCTAAAGGTACTTCCTGGATTGAATCCAAACCATCCAAACCAGAGGATAAAGGTCCCCAGGGCCGCCAGAGACATATTGTGACCGGGTATGGCAAGGGGCTTATGGTCTTTCCCGTACTTTCCAAAACGAGGCCCAAGGACCATTGCACCAGCAAGCCCCACCACACCACCGATGGCATGAACCACGCCAGAACCGGCAAAATCAGCATGTCCTACTCCAAAAGGAAGTTGGCTCAGCCACCCTCCACCCCAAACCCAGTGAGCGTAAACAGGATAAATGAATATGCTCACCAGGAATGTATACACGAGATACGCTGAAAACTTGAGTCGCTCAGCAACAGCGCCAGAAACGATGGTCGCTGCAGTACCACAAAACACCAGTTGCCAGAAAAAGTCAAGATACGCACCCACATCGTAGGCTTCACCACGGAGAAACCACCGACCAATGCCAATCAGTCCCCCAAGGTCACTTCCTTTCAAAAAGCCGTATCCAACAGCAAAAAAGACGAGCGAAGCCACCACAAAATCGATGAGATTCTTGCTCAAAAGATTGGTCACATTCTTGGCTCGGCAAAACCCTGTTTCCACCATGGCAAACCCAGCCTGCATGAAGAAGACCAGAAACCCACAGACCAGAATCCACACGTAATCAATGGGTAAACTGGGCATCGTCTGCAGCGTTGTCGCTCCACCAGGATCTGCAGCCAGCACCCAACCTCCCCCAATGGCCAAGAAGATTCCTATCAGAAACACCCTCACCATCATTGTTCGCACCATCGTCGTTACTCCTTTCTCTCAATTTTCTCAAGCATGAAAACCACATCATGAATACCGATTTTTTTCTCACCTCCCTCTAAAGAAAAAACCCCCGATTTAGGAAGCAACAGCACTTCCAGAATCAGGGGCTTCCCTTTACCCGGATACCATCCCTGCAAACATATCAGGGATACTCCTTCGTGTTGACGCTACAGCAACAGCGCTTTCAACACATTCAGCTAGTAGACGTAAATTTTCCCATACGGTCGAGTCGTGAGCGGAGCAATACTCACAAACTCTTCACTGGAAAAGGTAAAAGGAAGATTCAAATCCTGACAGTACTCCTGAAGATAGTGAACAACGCCGTTCCAATCCTCTTCAGTCGTTTTTTCCATTTTGATTCCTGCTCCCAGGAAACGCCGATCCAACTCACCACGGATGAGAATTTTTCCCCCGTGCATCCCGGAAGCGACAAAACTTCCTTCAACCGGCTTTCGATGGGCTAAATTCAGCACCACAATGAGACCACCAGCCATGTACTCTCCCAAAAAATCCCCACTTTGACCACCAAAAACGATAACCGGATACTCATCGAGATACGATTTCATGTGAATGCCAACTCGATACCCGACATCACCCCGAATAAAAATTTTTCCACCCCTCATGGAAAAACCAACAATATCTCGAGCGTCACCCTCGACAATAATTTTTCCCATGTTCATGGTATTTCCCACCCCATCCTGAGCGTTCCCTCGTACCCGGATGGTGGCTCCGTTCAAAAACATGCCCAGGTCATCACCTGGGATTCCCTCGATAACGATCTCACCCCGCCAAAGACCCCGACCCAGATACCGTTGACCATTGACACCCTGAAGCACAACTTCTTGTACTCCTTCCCGCCACAACTGTTCTAAAGTTGCGTTGATCTCCCGGTAATGTTTTCCCCGACAATCAAGAACCTTCATACTTCCAACCCGACTCCTTCTATCCAACTTTTGCGAAATTCTCTGGGTAAACTCACCAAGCTAAATTTGGGGTCGAGCAGCCGTTCCCTGAAACTGGTAACCGGTATGCGCTCCCGGAGCAACCGGATATAGAGACCGCTCTTCTCAATTTTTCCAAGCATCACAAGACCCACAATCCGCTCGTCTTTTAAAATCACCTTCATGTACTCGTTTTTTTCCTTGCGCACCAGGGCTTCATAATCCCCATTACCTGGAGGATTCACCAAACCCACAGAAACCAGAGCCATGCCTCCCAGATCAAGCGCATTCAAGGGTAGGCTCCCCGGGTACGTCACTCGTCCACCAGCCATGTTCGCACCGGCAACTTTTCCCTGCCGGACCGCTTCCGGCCATATCGCCACCACACCACGTTCTCCAGTCAAAAGGTGCCGGGTTTCTGCAACATCCCCCGCCGCGAAAATGCTCCTTTTCGACGTCTCCTGGAACTCGTCAACGAGAATCCCCTTCTGAATTTCGATTCCTGAATCCCGCAACCACTCCACGTTCGGTCTGACTCCCACGGCCACCACAGCACAGTCAACCGGAGTATACCCTCCCTCTCTCAGGGTGGCTCGGACAAGCTTCTCCCCATTCCCTTCAAACGCTGTTACCGTTTCACCAAGTATTACCTGCACCCCAGCTTGAACCAGGGCGTTCTCCACATACCTCGATCCATCATCATCGAGCATGAGAGGAAGCAATCGCGAGGAGAGCTCTACCAGGGTAATTTCCAAACCCCGACGCATGAAGGCTTCACAGGTTTTAAGACCGATAAAACCTCCCCCCAAAATGAGGATCCGTCTGGGTTTGACCGTTTCTAAGAACTGGAGCATTCTTTCTAAGTCTCTTCTGCCAGTAAAGGTAAAAACTCCGGATTCCGCGATACCTTCAAGCGGAGGCACAATGGGCACACCCCCTGGAGCGAGCAACGCTTTTTCAAAAAACACCCGTTTCCCTGAACGTAAAAATGCCACCCGGTTTTCAGAGTCAAAATGTTCCACCCGGTCTCCCTCAAGAATATTGAGCGAAGTCGCATCAAGTGACCACGTGGAATGCTCAATACTCGGATTATTTCCCCCTAAGGCATAGGTAATCAACGGCCGAGAGTACCAACCCTGTTCTTCACTCACAGCCACGATGGGGGTAAAAGCATTTTTTTCCTGGATGGCTCGTGCTCCCCAGCGGCCTGCGACCGAAAAACCAACGATAAGATATGGTGCATGGATCTCATTCATAGGTCAAAGCCTCGTTGGGACAGTTTTCCACACAGGGAGGTATTCCCCCCTTCTTTACACACCCATCACATTTACTACCGATACGAGTTTGACTTCTGTGCCGTTCAGTCACGCCGAAAGGGCAACTCATAATACACATCCAGCATCCGACACACCGCTCTTCGTCACAGAGCACCATTCCGGTTTTTTCATCCCGGTACATGGCTCCGGTCAGGCAGTTTTCCACACAGGGTGCATCATCACAATGACGACACTGCAGGGCAAAGGAAACATATCCCTCTTCTTCCACCCGTACTCGGGGAAGAGGGCGATTTTCCCTTTCTTCCCGAAAGGTTTTGATGAGTTTCCCTAAGGGGGAATGCTTCACAACGCACGTAATTTCGCAGAGATGACATCCAATGCAGTACTCTTCATGAATGCGGATTTTTCTCATCGCTACCAGCCCTCCCCTGCCATTTTGACTCCCAAGAGTTGTGCTTCCTCTTTCCGCAAACCGACTGCTCGCAACTGTTCCCGGTTCCCCCGCAGGCTCTCAATCGCATTAATCCCCATACCACCAAGGATCTCTTTCATCTCCAGAGCCCAGGCGCGCATCAAGTTCACCAAACGTCTTTTTCCAATCCGGGGATTAAGACGCTTGGTGAGAAGCGGATCCTGAGTCGCAATTCCCCAATTACAGCGCCCCGTGTAGCATTTCTGACACAAATGACACCCTAAGGCAAGAAGGGCTGCGGTACCAATATATACGGCGTCCGCCCCCAAAGCGATCGCTTTAATGACATCACTACTGGAACGAATCCCACCGGCAATCACAATGGAAGCTTGGTGACGAATTCCTTCTCGACGCAAACGCTCATCTACCTGAGCCAGTGCCAGTTCAACAGGAATTCCCACATTGTCTCGAATCACTTGAGGTGCCGCTCCAGTTCCACCTCGAATCCCATCAATGGCAACGATATCGGCCCCCGCCCGAACTACCCCCGAGGCGATCGCCGCCACATTGTGCACGGCAGCAATTTTGACCGAAACCGGTTTCGTATAATTCGTGACTTCTTTAATAGCGAAAATCAACCGTTCCAGATCTTCAATGGAATAAATATCGTGGTGAGGTGCTGGAGAAATCGCATCACTCCCCACCGGAATCCGTCGGGTACGGGAAATCTCTGTGGTCACTTTTTCTCCGGGAAGATGCCCACCAATTCCCGGTTTAGCCCCCTGACCGATTTTAATTTCGATAGCCCGAGCCACCTTTAGATACTCAGGGGTTACTCCAAAACGACCAGAAGCCACCTGGACGATGATGTTCCCTCCCAGAGCATAGAAGTCAGGGTGTAAACCTCCTTCACCACTGTTACAGAGTATTCCCACTTCCTGCGCAGCTTCCGCAAGGGAACGAAAGGCGTTATAACTAATCGATCCATAAGACATGGCGGAAAAAAGGACAGGCAAAGAAAGTTCAAGTTGCGGTGCCAGAGTGGTCTTTAAGGAACGACGTTCCCAGTCGACGTCCAGCCGGGGTTCCTTTCGTCCCAGAAAGGTTCGGATTTCGATGGGTTCCCGCAGCGGATCGATGGACGGATTGGTGACCTGACTGGCGTTGAGAAGCAAATGGTCCCAATAAATGGGATATGGTCGATCACATCCCATGCCCGTAAGCACAATTCCTCCTGTTTCGGCCTGCTTGTAAAGACGTTGCAGAAATGGTTCTTCCCAGTTGGCGTTTTCCCGAAAACCCCTTTCCCGCCGTTGCACCGTGAGTGCTCCGGTGGGACACAAAGTGACACAACGCTGACATCCCACACAGTGCGCTTCCTCACTCCACAGCGAATCATCTGTTTCATCGTAGGAGTGTACCCCACTTGCACACTGTCTGGCACACACTTGGCAGGCAATGCAGCGAGTAACGTCTCGCTCAATCTTAAATTTGGGAAGGAGTAAGCTCTTGACCATGATATACCCCCTGTCTCACTTTTCCCACTACCACCTCACCAGCCCGGAGGGCACAGACCGTATCCAGTTCCGGGGCAATTTCTCGAATAGCACTTTCCTCACTGGCAAGATAGAACATGTCTCCGTTCCACGCTGCCACCATAGGACGAAGCTTAATCCGATCCACAAGTCCCAACATCCCTCCCTCAAAACCAACGATGATACTGAAAGGCCCGTTGAGGAGTGCACCACCATACGTGATACGAATGGCCTGATAAAAACTTCGCTCTGGTTCCTCCATTGCCTCAATCTGAGACCAAAAAGGACTGGCAAAAATAGCTCCCAGCGCCTCTGGTGGGACCCGATGGCGGCGTAACAGTAAATCCAAAAGATAGGCAATCACCTCGGTATCAGTCTGAAGTGTACAGAAATAGCCAAAATTCTCCAGATACCGGCGGTTAATCCCGTACGAAGAGAGTTCTCCGTTGTGGACCACCGAAAAATGGAGCAGATTAAATGGATGAGCTCCTCCCCACCAACCGACGCTATTAGTGGGGAAACGACCATGAGCAATCCAACAGTATCCCTGGTATTCGTCAAGACGAAAGAATTCACCAATCTCTTCAGGGTATCCGACCCCTTTAAAAACTCCCATATTTTTCCCGCTGGACACAACGTATGCCCCATCAATACGAGCATTGATCTCCATCACCGTCCGCACCACCAGTTCTTCTTCGTCTCCTGGTGTTCGAGAGCGCAGAAAATAGCGCATGAATTTCGGATGGTTCTTGAGGGGAGAATGTTCCCAGGTCGGTATGGCTTCCTTTTGTTCCACGACAAAATTTTTGCATAAGGTCATTTCAACATCATCAGCACGTTCTCCACAATCATAGAGGACATGAAAAACATAGAGCGAAGCGAAATCGGGATAGATTCCATAACCGGCAAAACCACCCCCCAAACCATTTGAGCGCTCGTGCATCACCCGCATGGCTTGAATGATGGTCTCACCACCAACCGGGCTTTTACTTTGCGAAAGTATTCCCGCCACCGCACAACCAGATGGAATCCGCTCTCGCTCTCGCATGGTTCTTCATACTCCTTTCTACAGAATGGGAAGGTACCGCTCAATTTCATAGGGATGGACCACCAGGCGGTACTGATCCCACTCAATCATCTTACTCTCGATTAGATAGGTAAAAACGTGTTCTCCCAGCGTTTCCCGAAGAAGTGTGCTCTCCTTCGCCAAATCAATGGCTTCTTTAAGGTTTCCAGGAAGCGACAAGATACCCAGCATTTCTCTTTCACGTGCACTCATGTGGTACACATCCCGTTCCACCGGCTCAGGAAGGTCATAATTTCCTTCGATTCCGGCAAGTCCTGCAGCGAGCATAACCGACAACGCCAGATACGGATTACAGGCCGGATCTGGGTGACGCACTTCAATCCGGGTAGCCTTCTCCCGACCTGGTTTATACATCTGTACCCGCACCAGCGCGGAACGATTGCGTCGCGCCCAGCAGATATACACCGGTGCTTCATAGCCTGGTACCAAGCGTTTATACGAATTCACCCACTGATTGGTCACCAGAGCAAATTCCGGCGCATGGCGCAGGATTCCCGCAATGTACTTTTTGGCAATATCCGAAAGGTAATATGGATCGTCAGAATCAAAAAACACATTTCGTTCCCCCTCAAAGAGCGATTGATGGGTATGCATCCCGGAACCATTGATTCCCACAACCGGCTTGGGCATAAACGTGGCATATACCCCATACTTGGAAGCAATCTCTTTCACCACAATCCGGTAAGTCATCACATTATCGGCCATAGTGAGGGCATCAGCATACCGAAGGTCAATTTCATGCTGTGAAGAAGCCACCTCGTGATGACTGTACTCCACCCGGATTCCCATTTCCTCGAGGGTTCGAATGGTATCCCGCCGCAAATCCGAGGCTGCGTCGAGCGTGGTGAGGTCAAAATACCCACCCTGGTCCAGTGGAATTGGTTCTTTTTCGTTTTTGAAGTAAAAGAACTCCAGTTCTGGACCTACGTAGTACTTAAAACCCTTTTTAGCCAGTTTCTTCAAATTACTCTTCAGGATATAGCGCGGATCCCCGGCAAACGGTGTCCCATCAGGGTTGAGCACATCGCAGAACATCCGCCCAACCTTTTCCACACCTTCCCGCCAAGGAAGAAGCTGAAAGGTCGAGGGATCCGGCATGGCAATCATGTCACTCTCATCAATCCGGGCAAATCCTTTGATGGAGGACCCATCAAACCCCATTCCCTCAAAAAGGGCATTTTCCAGCTCCTCAACCGGAATGGCAAAACTTTTCAAGCTTCCCAAAACATCGGTAAACCAGAGCCGGATAAATTTCACGCCATTTTCTCGACAAAAAGCCAAAACCTCTTCCCTGTTTTTCGGTGCACACGTCATCGGATAAAACCCCCTTATGGCAAAAATAAAAAGGCGCTTTGTTTCCATCCTCGGAAACAAAGCGCCTTCAAAGGCTACACGTATTGCCCACCATCAGGCTCTCACTTTGCGCTGTAGTATACACCAGCTTCTATATTCTGTCAATAGAATATAGAAACTCCTCCATGGAAATAGACCAGAATTTTTCAGTACTCAAAACCTTGAGAAACTGTCCCTTATAACAAGCGGTGACACCGGGCTTCCTTTTACACAGAGAAGTTCATTTCCTCTTTAATGAAACGGTCCTGCATGGCTCGGAGTATCACCACAAAAGAAGCGGAATCGAGTTCAACATCTTGATGTGTGAGGACTTCCCCTTTCTGTACCGGCCGTACGACTTTTGCTCCAGCCACGATTCCCACTGGAACGGCATTTTCGGCCCGTGCCTCCTGAGCGGTATAGATTTTCCCAAAGATATCGAATCCACCAATACCATCAATTCGCTGCCCCACAAGAAGGTCACGTTTGGCCACTGCCACCACTTCCGCGTAGAGGTGTTCTGAGTTAATCGTCGGCTCTAGGAAGAGACAGGCCCGGGCCACAGAAATCGGTGTTTCAAAACTACACAGGTGATAAGGCCGATAGAGGGTATAGTATGGACCATCACCCATGGAGTAAAAGTGCAGGTCCTGACGAAGATGCCCCGAATCCGTGGTAACCACCACAAACACACCCGGGGCCACTTTACCCGTGGAGTAGTCAACCACAAAACCGTGTTCGAAAATTCCACCATCCTTTTTAGGAATGTAAAAACGTGAAAGGTCTGGAACATCAACTTTTGCCCCATGCATACCAGGAATATCGGGTATGGCTCCCGTCGCGTTCGCCACCTCGGCCATTTCCACCATGGTTTTGGTCCCGTCGACAAACGCACAGAGCATCTTGGGGTTCATGCCTTTGCTTAGGGCTTCCTCCCGGCAGTCATCCGGAGTGGCAAAAAAGTTCACTGGATTGTTTTTTCCTTTACCAATACAGACCACCTGAAATCCAAGAATCCTAGCAAAATGGTAGAGGTCAATGACTGCCCCAGGTTCATCACCAGCGGAAACGGTGTAGACCACTCCAGCTCGATCAGCCATCCTTTTCAAGAGCCATCCTACGGTGACATCCGTCTCCACATTGAGCATCACCACATGTTTTCCCTGGAGGATGCCTTCCCAGGCAACTCGAGCCCCCACCTCTGGCGAACCGGTTGCTTCAACCAGCGCTTCAAGGGGGTCAAGTTGAGCAAGGAGTGTCGCCGAGGGGGTGACGACCGATTTTCCACGTTCTAAAGCACTCTGTGCTTCATCACGCTTTTCAGTCACCACGATATCCTCTTGACCATACCCCACTTCCTGAAAAGCCCTTATGCCTCTCTCCACATCGAGATCAGCAACGGCCACAATGCGAAGACCAGGCATCTTGTAGGTGAGACTCAGCATACCACTACCCATCTGACCACAACCCACCAAGCCTACTCTCAAATAATCCCTGACTAATTCCCGCCTTTCAAGCTCCCTTAAAAGTGTATACACGAAACGCACTCCCTTCTATCGAAGACGATGATTGAGTTCCTTCAATCTCGGGTAAAGGTCACGATACAACAAAAGCTTTTCTTGATAAACGTTGTAGGAGGATTGGTCTGGCTCAAATACGTCCTTCACCTGGACCATTACTGAAGCCGCCTCTTCCGGTGAGCGATAGGCACCAACCCCACAGGCAGCGAGGATAGCTGCACCAAGAACGCTTGCATCTTCACATTGGAGCGTTTTCACCGATTTTCCAAAAACATCGGCCCGAATCTACAACCACAGTGGTGATCGTGAACACCCTCCCGTTACCCGAATTTCGTCAAAATGTACTCCCTATTCAAGGAAAAGATCCACATTCAACTTCTGCTCAAAAACGACGCTCTCCAAAATGGCACGAAGAATATCACTTTCCCTTGTCGCAAGCGTCATACCCACAAAAGCCGCTTTCGACGAAGCATCAATCCAAGGTGTCCCACTCCCCACAAGATGTGGTAAGGCCAGAATCGGAGACGGTTCAGGTGCAACTTTTTGCAAGAGCTCAGGATACGAAACCGCACCATCTTTGAAGGTGTCCCGATACCATCGCAGAAAAAGACCAGCGGTTTGATTCAGGGTTGCCAAGAGAAACTTTTCCGGGAGCACGTGACCATAGCAAGAAAAACTCAAAGGCCGAATCCGCAAAACGACATCTCCGTCTTCGACCGGAATTCCCAGGACCTCAGCGGTACCCGCATTATCAAAGGCAATCCGTTCATGCGTTGAGCCAGCTCCTAAGGCTGCACAACACTGGTCATGTCCTCCAGTGACCAATTTCAATTGGCGAGAAAACCTGAAGACATGGATATACTCTTCCCTGAGTTCACCAATCACCGTTCCCGAAGGAACTGGGGAAGCAAGCTTCCCCTCCTGGAGGCCAAGGTATTCGAGAATTTCAGATGACCATTTTTTCGTGAGGCGATCAAAGAGCATGGTTTTGCAAGCCATAGAGTAGTCAATAACCGGGACGCCACCGAGTTTGAAAAAGAGAAAATCCTCGTAACAGAGGATTTTCCAGCTTTTATCAAAGATTTCAGGCTCATGGCGACGAACCCAGAAAATCTTAGCAGCGCTGGTCAAAGGATGTACTGGAACTCCAGAAGTTCGCAAAAGCCACTCCTCTCCAAAATGCGCTTTCAACATTTCACTTTCCTCTCGAGCCCGCATGTCCATACCGAGAATGGCAGGACGAAGCACGCTTCCTCTCTCATCCAGGAAAATTACCGCTTCTCCCTGGGCCTTAAGATCCCGAATGATACGAAAGAGATTTTGCACCTCTTTGTCAGTCAAAGGAGAAGTCGGTTCATCCAGAACAAAAATCTTGCTCTCAAAAGAAAGGGCCTTCGCAATCTCCACCATCTGTTTTTCAGCAAGGGGTAAATCTTTTACCAGCATTTTGGGGTCTTCTTTCAACCCCACTCGCCGCAACAATTCCTGTGACTTTTCATAGAGAAGTGCAAAGTCGATTTGTCCATTCTTTTTGGGAAGATTAGCAATGAAAATGTTCCGGGCAATGTTGAGAAAATTGGAGAGGGTCGGCTCCTGATGGATGAAAGCAATACCGAGGTTTTGAGCTTCATGAGGATTGAAGATGGTCACCTTTTGACCATTTATGAAAATATCCCCTTCGTCCGGCTGGAGCACACCTCCCAAAATGTTCATCAGCGTCGATTTTCCTGCACCGTTTTCACCCACTAGTCCATGGACCTCACCCCGTTTCACAAAAAGGGAAACCTTTTTTAAAGCCCTTACCCCAGGGAAACTCTTCGAGATATTCCGCATTTCCAAAAAGTATTCGCTCAATCTTTTTCCCTTCCTTTCTGGAGAGCGTTCCGTGCAGCCCACTTCATATCTGATACCGACTCATGCAAACTCCGATCCATGCGAAAGAGTCCCGAACTTCCACCAATAAGCACTCGTGCGCCAGCCCGCACCACCAAGGGAATGGTCGTCTCGCAAATATTACCATCCGCTTCGATAGAGCAAGGCAATGCATAAGCCTGAATGCGCCGGAAAAGGAGGTCGATTTTCTCCAAAACCTTGGGAATAAATTGTTGTCCTGCAAAACCAGGGTTAACCGTCAAAATAAGCACCATATCAACCATTTTAAGCAAGGCATCAGATACCGCCTCCGCAGGTGTTTCAGGACGCAATGCCAGAACCGGTTTGGCACCCTTTTCCCTGACCATTTTGGCTACACTCAAAGGATCACCTGTCGCTTCCAGATGGTAAGCGAGATAGTCAACCCCAGAAGCGATAAACTGGCCGACATACTGTTCAGGATGCCAACACGCAAGATGCGCCTCAAAAGGGAGTTTAGTGTATTTTCGCAACGAAGCTATAACCGGTGGACCCATAATGAATGTCGGCGCGAAAGAACCATCAACCACATCAAAATGGAACATCGCTATACCAGCCTGCTCCAGCTCTTTGATGGTTTTTCCCAAACAACCAAAATCGGCACAGGCCAAAGAAGCTGAAATCAATACCTTATCATTCAAGGCTTCAAAACCACCTTTAGTGCCTCCCCCTTGAGTAACGCTTCGATACCCTCTGCAAATCGTTCCAAGGGAAGAACATGGGTAATATACTCCCGGGCACGAATTCTCTTTAAGACGAACATATCGAGTACAATCTGATGGTGTTTGGGAGAAAAGGTCGTGGCTCCAATCACATGAAGTCCCCGGTAATGAATCAGATTACTATCAAAAAGAACCTGGCTTCGGTCCCTAGGCAGCCCACCAAAGAAAAGGACCCGACCACCTTTTGCTGCCATAGCCAGAGCATCTTTTTGCGCTTCTCCAGAAGGACAGGCAACAATAATGACCGAAGCCCCCAGTCCGTCGGTGCGTTCTCTCACTTCATCAATGTACTCTTTCCCTTCGGAGGCATTTTTCATGAGATGATCCGGTGAGAACTTCCGAGCGAGTTCCAGCCTTGATTCCAGAACATCCATAAGAATAATTTTCCTCGCGCCTCGAGCCCGGGCAATTTCGACATGAAAACACCCGATAGGTCCTGCTCCGATAATCACAACTACGTCCTCTAGAGATATCCCGGCCAATTCTTGAGCGTTTACACAGGACGAAGCCGGTTCCGAAATCGCTGCTTCTTCGAAAGAGAGGCCATCAGGAATTTGATGGATACTCCCAAAAGCTAATGCTTCTTCGGGGATAGCCATGTACTCAGCAAATCCTCCCGGCCAGGCTTGGGCTAACTCCCTTTGATTGATGCAGAGATAATAAATACCACGCCTACAATACCAACATTGTCCACAATAGACTGGAGGAGCCACGGCAACGCGATCCCCTTCCTGAAAACCTTTTACCTTGTTCCCCACCTCTATGACAATCCCCGCAACCTCATGCCCAATAATCCAGGGAGGATTCACCCGATGATGACCACTCTGGTAGGTGCGGAGGTCAGAACCACAAAAACCACATGCCTCCACCTTAAGCACCATCGTGGTCGGAGTACACTCGGGACGTGTCACTTCTTGTAATTCCATTTTGCCCGGTCCAAGAAAAACGAGCGCCTTCAAAACTCACAACTCCTTTCTTTCCAAAACGTTACGTGCCGTTTCTTCATCGGTGATGAGAATCTTGACAAACCCTCCACGTAATGCACCGAGAATGGCTTCAATCTTATGAGGTCCACCAGCAAGGCCAATCACGTTGGGCATTTTGCGTAAATCTTCCAGGGGAATAGCGATAGTCTTACGGTGCAATTCAAGATCCAGGATTTGCCCCTCCAGGTCAAAAAATTGACCCAGAATGTCACCAACCCCCCCTTTTTGGCGAATGATTTCCATATCCTGACGGTCGATAAAGCCAGCCTGGATATACGTAGAATGCTCAACATCCGCAACCCCGATACCCAGAAGTGAGCATTCTGTCTGCCTGGCCATCTCGAACGTTTTCCGGTTTACACGCTCCGAAAGGTAGAGTTCCCGTGCCTCCACACTCTCAGCAACTTCCGGGGCATGAATGTAATAACACTGCCCATTGAATACCAGCGATAAGCGCTCACCAATATTGAAAGGATTCATAAAGGTTCCCAGGGTCAAACCCCCAGCAAGACTCACAAAACGGATATCTCTGACTTCATCCATAGCAAAGAGATTCTCGGCAAACGCTCGTAACGTTTTTCCCCAGCTAAACCCTACAAGACGCCACTTCCAAACATTCTGAGAAAAATATAAAGCGCCGCCGCGGCCGATATTTTCGATCGTTTCTTCATCATTCCGTCCCGAAGGAACCACCACTGCATCGTGAAGAGCGAAAGCTTGCTTCAGCTTCTTTTCCAGAGAAAAAAGGTTTACTTGAGGCGCTTTAATGAAAAATTTTACAATTCCTTGTTTTCTTGCTCGGTCAAGAAGACGTGTGACCTTGGGACGAGAAAGCCGAAGCATATCAGCAATGTCATTCTGGTTATACCCTTCGATATAGTGAAGCCAGGCAACTCGAACAATCAGGTCATCACCAGGAACTGGACGCATACCGAACCTCCTTCATTGAGGAACATAACATATATCGTTATAAATTTCAAGTATAAAAATTATTTTCAAAAACAAAAATTTTTATGAACAGAAACCGACAAAAAGAACGTCACTGTTTATAGGGGGTATCCGAACAATCTCCAAAGTATCGTCGAAATGTGGCCCCAGAATAAAAAGGCACCATGTCCATAGGCCCTCATCGACCATTTCTTAAAAACCCGGTGAAAGTGGTACCAGCCGTTCCTTTTCTTTCGAAACTGTTCAAATCGGGTACAGCGAATCCCTGAACTCCCTAATATCGAGGTTGGATACCCGTCAGAAGATCTAAAAAAACAAAGGCATTGGGAAAACTACGGTTGGAGAAAATCAGAGTAAAGAACCAGGGCTGACGATGACCTCTTCTTAAACACTGTCTCTTTTGGTTTTTCCGTGAGAGAATCCTTACCTTTAGCGCATAAAGCTTGTTTCTTTCAGAAATTGGCTAAAGTGTGCCGTGACTAACGCTTGTTCAAAAGCTCAATTCCCTTGCTCAGTTTAGGAAGGAGATAGCGTACCAACCAATTTCACCACACTCCATGGTTGGAGAGCAACGTCGAGGGTGGTTTTGCTCTGGGTGAAATGTTCCCATCGCCTTGGCTTTGCTTCAAGTGTGCTAACGAGTTCTTCGAAACATTTTTCGCTGAAGGTCAAGCCCTGTTCGATTCGAAAGGTTAATCCCGCGACACTCAGTCTTTGAGGACACGGAGTGTAATTCCAAAGGTAGAGAACACGCTCAGACCTTTCCAAAAGGCAAAGTGCATCAATAACGAGTGGGTTTGTACTTCTGGTTGGCACAATCGTAGCCCCCTCTTTACTGTTTAAATCCTTGAGTATATGAGATAGGGGAGAAACCCCAAACGTTCTGTACCCATGTTTATACCAGTAATCCTGAACCTCAGGCAAAGGGATGATACCACAAGGTCCAAACACTTCATAGTATGTCAGCGCTTCCGCTGAGGAAGCATATTTTACGCTTCCCAGGGTCCAGAGCATCCCAAAAAGACTCCACTGCCGAGGGTCAAACACAGGGGGAAGGTAGCGCTTCTTTCGCTCGGTGGCGTTCGGATTAAAGGGCACAGAGAGAGTAATAGGACTGAGTACAACCGGAAGTCCAGTGATTTTGTGGGCATATCGGCAGAGCATCTCTTGGGTTGGTAGATTTTCGATCAGGGTTTCGTTGTCTGAAGCGTGAATCTGAGGAGAAACAGCAAAGAACACGAAATCGATGCCCTCCAGAAAAGGCAATCGACGGTTCAATTCCGCAAACCATCCTTTGGTTCCACCTCCAAGAGAGAGATGCAGGCCTTTTTTTTCCATCAGTCTTTTGGCTTCCTCAATAAGTTCCCTCGGGGTATCCCAGGGAGGATGGTTGCGAGAAATAAGAAGGCGATGCGCTCCTTCCCAGGGGAGTAAATCGAACAGCCCTTCGAGCTCTTGGGGATTGCTGACCGCAAGGGCAAACCAAAGTGGCACATTCACGTGCTGCGAGATGGTAGCTGCTCGACGAATCTTTTCCTCTTCGGTCTTGGGGGAAAGCGATGTATCCACATCGACACGGAAATGATTTGGTTGCAAGGTATAGAGTATTCGCTGAGCTTCCTCGTCAAAGGAATGCAATCCTTCATTAAGGTTCAGCCCAAAACTGGGAAGGGTACTAGTGGGTGTAGAACCAACGACGATGTGGCATGAAGATTTTCCCCTGGTCCCCAAAGGGATCAGAGGAGCTTTTCTGGTTTCAAAGGTTACGGTAACCCGCTGCACGATCCGCTCGCCCCGACGTACTAAAACCGGAAAAGGATAGCGTAAAGGCGTGGAGTAGACTTTAAACGAAGCATCACTCCAGTTACGCTGGTCCTCCATTTCAAAAATATCTCCCTCAAAGGCTAAAAGAAGTGTACTCAGCGGGGCAATTTCCACCTCCAACCGAGAAAAGTCCAGAAGTGGTTGATGAGGAGCAATGGACTCAGGAAGCCGTTTTTTCTCGATGTATCCTCCACAACAAGGATGTTTGTGGCACGTTACCCTTTTTCCAGCAAAAGAAGCAGGGAGAAGCACACATATGCCAATACGGTTTTTGGCAAAATCGTTCCACGCTTCTCCTTCCATGCTGAAAAGAAGCCAGCCCTTGTGGGTATCCCGGCTCTCTCCAACCACCGTTCCCTGCCACCGAAAGTCAACTTCGTCATTTTTGCTGATGGCAGAAAACGAAACGGAGAAACCCTGAGGGTCTTGAGAGAAATGGTAAACGCTTATGGAGCTTGGAACAGTCCCCCAGTTTCGATCTCGAACGGCGACATAGATACGGCGGATGAGTTCTTCCTCCTGGTAACGAAAATAGAAGAGTTCCCCGTCACGAAAAGCCACCTCGAAATCCCCAAAGCTTAGAATTTGTAAAGGTTGGAAGCGACTGGTTTCCCCAAAATAGAGAAGCTCTTTCTCCATATTTCAGGTTCCCTCCCGAAAGAGCCGTTGCCATTCGTGAATTGACTCGCGAAGCGCGCTCTGCACCTTTTCTCCATCCCTCTCAATGAGGGCATTGAGGATGTCCCGATGGAGGCGCAGGGCATTTGCTCCCGTTTTTTCTCGATGGTAGGTCCGCTCAATAGTCGGAGCAAAGAAATCCAGGATGAAACGATAAATCTTCTCCAAAAGCACGTTGTGGGTAAGCCGACCCAGGGTAAGGTGAAACTCGATATCAAGCTGGGTGAGCTCCCGAAAGGTGCTTTGCAATGTGGCAACTGCGTTTTCCATTTTCTGATGGACACTCGTCAGTTCCCGCAATTCTTGATCGCTCGCATTCGTAACCACTAAGCGTAGCACACCGCTTTCGATGATTTCTCGAAGCTCCATAAATTCCCGGACACTTGCTTCGGTGAGGAGGAGCTCGAAAAACAGGGGGTCAAAATACGCCCTGGTGGAAGGTTGAGTCACGTAGGTGCCATCACCCTGCTTGATCTCAACAACACCAACGGCTTTAAGGATTTTCATCGCTTCACGGATTGAGCCCCGACTCACCCCCATCGCCTCGGAGAGTTCGTATTCGCTCGGCAATCGATCCCCGGGGCGGAGCTTCTTCTCTACAAAGAGGGTTTTAATGTGCTTTATAACCAAATCAGTAGCACTATCCCGGTCCGGCAAAGCAAAGAGGTGTTTTTCTTTCACACTGTGCACCACACACTCGCTCCCTTTTTAAAATATTATACCGCTACTGTTTTACCGCACCAAGGGTTAATCCACGCACCAAAAACCTCTGGGTGAAGAGGGTCAGAGCGAAAATGGGTAGCATAGAGAGCGTAGAAAGCGCTCCGATTTCACCCCAAAAAACCATTTGCTGACCAAAGTAACGGGGAAGTTGCACGGAAAGAGGAACAACCGCCGTGCGGGACAGGACCAGACCAAAGAGGAGTTCGCACCAGCTGAAAATGAAGCAGAACACCGCAGTTGCCACCAGTCCGGGAGCAGAGAGCGGAAGCGCGATTCTGGTGAACGTTTGCCAGTACGAACATCCGTCAATTTGGGCGCTCTCTTCGATTTCCATCGGTACATCCATGAAAAAGCTCCGCATCATCCAAATAACGTAAGGAAGGGTAAAGGTAAGATGGGTCAGAACCAACGCCTGATATGTATCGATCCACCCCAGGCTTCGAAAGAGGAGAAAAACCGGGAAAGCCACGGTGATGGGAGGAAGCATGCGATGGGAAAGAAACCAAAAGGCTAAATTCCTTCCACCGATTCGAAAACGGGCCAAACTGTACGCGCAGGGTGTACCAAAGGCTATGGATATAAGAGTGGTAAGCGAAGAAACGATAAGGGTGTTTCTTAGAGCTGCGTACCCCCCTAATTGAGCTACGGCAAAGTAATGGGTGAGATTGGGTTGGTGCGGAATCCATTTTGGAGGATGAGCCAGGAATTCTCCCGGAGTTTTAAACGAGGTGAGCACAATCCAAACCACCGGAAAAAGGAAAAAGATCAAGGCAACACCAAGCACCAGGTATCGAATCCATCCTTTCATAAACCCGTTTTCCTCCTTTTAAGCTTATTGTTCCTCCAAGCGCCCAAAAAGTAACATAACCACGATTGAGACAACCGCAAGGACGATATAGGAAAGCGAAGCGGTGTACCCCATACGAAAGTACTCAAAACCATTACGGTAGATGTAGTAACTTAACGTTTCTGTAGAAGTGCCAGGACCTCCCTGAGTCATGGCAAAGACAACATCAAAGAGTTTCAGTGCATCCAAACTGCGAAGCAGTACCGCCACGGTGGCTACCCGTTGCAGCATGGGGATAATGATAAAACGTATCTTTTGCCATCCGGAAACACCGTCTATTTCCGCTGCTTCAAGCGCTTCGCTCTGTAGAGACACCAGGCCAGCCAAAAGCACCAAAATCATGAAGGGCGTCCACTGCCATACATCGGTAATGATGATGCTCAGGTAAGCGGTGAAAGTTTGAGCAAGCCAGGTGTACTGGATGTCCCTCCGCAGGAGAATACTCAGAACATGATTCAGCGGTCCGTATTGAGCATCAAAAATGAGTTTCCACATGAATCCTGCCACTGTGGGAATCACGGTGACAGGGAGAATGAACAACGCTGCAACAACCTTATGGAGATAAAATTCCTGGAGCAAGGCTAAAGCAATGATAAAACCTATAAAGAACTCGAGGCTCACAATCGTAATAAGAAGAACACCAGTGTGTAAGAAAGAAAAAAGGAAACGTCTATCCTGGAAGGCCTGGATGAAGTTCCTAACCCCTATAAATTGCCGTCCGGGGAAAAGTGCGTCCCAGTGCAGGAAACTTAAAGACAGGGAGTAGATAAGAGGAAATATGACCACAGCTAAAATGACCAGGAAAGAAGGAGCAATAAGGACCAGGGCGAAAGACCGGTATTGCCGGGAATACATGCTTGCCTCCTTTTAACTTTTTTCAATCATTTCCCGAGCAATCGCCTGCAAGTTTTCTTTATCCAAAACCTTCCGCCAGTCTGGTCGAATGAGGGCTTCATACCCATGCTTAAGCGCCACCTTACACGCATCTGAGAATTCAATATTCGCCCCACCGAAAACCACCGCCAAGTCAATCCGCAGGTGCCCAAGCATAAAAGCGAGGGCTGCTTCATAGGGTAGACCTCTTTTCACCACCTCTTCCAGGGCTTCCTTCACTAGGACCACCGCAGGTACGGCAACGACTTCCGCTATTCCTGGCTCAAGCAGTGCCATTTGTTCCAAGGTAATCCGGTAGGTCTTGCGCACTGGGGTAAACATTTCTTCGCACACTTTTTGTGCTGCCTGGAGATTTTCCTCTGTACCACTGATTAGGGCAATGACAATGTCCTGCTTTGCGATTCCTCCAAAAAAGTCTCTCCGTGCAGCTTCGGTTTCTTCTTCTGCAAACAGTGGGGGATGGCAGGGATGGGTAGCAACAAAAGTGCAATCCTCGCGCCTTGCAATTTTCCCAAAATAGGGAACTGTAGCATCAAGACAAACCATAATGCTATCTCGCCTCATCAAGGGGACAATTTCCTGGGAAACTGCTTCCAAAACTCGGTCCGGAACCGCCATGATTACCAGGTCACTTTCTGGAATGGCCTCTTCTGGAGAAGAAGGTTTTAAACCCTGTTCGCGAAGAGCAGCCAGACCCCGTTCACCCTTCTCACAGTAGAAGAGTGTGTATCCCTGGGGTTGAAGTTTTTCCACAATTCTTTTGCCCATCTTTCCAGCTGCACCGAGGATGGTGATACTTTGCACCTTTTCCATGACAAAACGCCTCCTTTAGGATATTCCTTTCCTTCCTAAAAATTCTTTCAGGAATCGAGCACTTTCCTCTGCCCACTCTGCTTCTCTGGCAATCGTACTCTCTATGGAATTTTGCCAAGGAGTCAGCAATTCGATAATATAACTCACATCGTGCCGGCCCTCCAGCATCTCGAAAACCCATTCTATGCCCAGCGCACCTTTACCCAAAGGTCTTCCTTCAACAATAAAACCAAGCTGGTAGGGAGGTCGGAACGAAACCACTTCTTTGAGGTGGACGTTCATGGTGTAGGATACCATGGCACGAAGGACATCTCGCGGATTTTCGAAAGCCCCCAAAGAGTTGGCGGTGTCAAAACAAAATCGAAGGTAAGGATGATTGACTGTCCGAAAAAGGAAAAGGAGTTCTTCGCTTCTTCGTCGCTCGTAGTTTTCCAGCACAAGGTAAATGTTTTTCGCTGCAAAATGTGGCAGGACCGAGCGTATTTCCCGTTCTGCTTCCCCAAGCGATGGAGAGTCATCCGGTGCGTCAAGAAGCGTTCGCACGAAACGAGCTTCGAGTTGTTCAGCGATGCGAAGACAGGTAAGAAGATGCGGTTCCCGGATGCTTAGGGTGCCAATTTCGAGGACTACGTTATACCTCTGGGCCAGACCCTTTATTTCCTGGAGCTTTTCTTCGGTAAGGGTATGGAGGGGAACGTTGTGACCTATCTGTACCACCTGAGCACCAAAATTGTGAGCCCGCTTAAAAAGTTCTTCAGGAAGTAAAGGCTTTGGCGGAAAATACCCACTGATCCCAAAAGCCCAGGGATAAGTAAAAGTACTAAGCCCCCACATACGGATATCCCCTTTTAGAAGGCGGCAAGCGCCGCTTGCCGCCTTCCAGGAATTCATCGCCCTTCCCATACGCTCTGTTGCAACGCTAAGTACGCCTGGTAAGCCTTCTTCTGATTCTCTCTCCCGATACGGTCTGTAATGCGCTCCCATTCCTGAGCAGCCTTATTGAGGGGTTCCTGGGGGTCCTCAGTGGCAAAACAGGCCGTAATCGCTTGTTCCAGAACCGCAAAGTACTCTCGCGCTCCGGGGATGTTCAATTCGAGAACCCCTCCTTTCGCTGCTTCGTACAGCGTATCGAGGTATGCCCCAGCGTTGTCCCACGCATTGCGGTACATCGGTGAACGATAATGGCTAAGACGGAACGGATCAACCAGGGTAAAGGGGAGCATGGTGACCTGCAGACTCACTTCAGGGCTGGTAAGCCACTGGGCAAAAAAGTAGGCAAGGTCTTTCTTTTTGCTCTGTGAAGCCACGCCCACCGAGAAACCAGCAGCCAACGTGGAACGATTGTTGGGCATTGGCGCGTACCCGACCTTTCCCACCACTTTGCTCGGTGGTACCCAGTCCAGCTGTTTTGTCCTTGTGCCATACCCTTCCGACCAACGACCAATGGGAGGCCAGGTGATGATCATGGCAACCTTTCCATCTAACCACGCAGCCAGAACTTCCATGAACCCCCACTTAATAATCCCTGGAGGCATGACTGTATTTTGTTGGAGCATATCTCGTAAGACTTTTACCCCGATCTCTCCGTTAATGCGCGGTTCCATCGTTTCTGGATCGAAGAACTGACCCCCCTGAGCAACGAATTGACCGGTGAACCAGCTATACGATTGCATGCCTCTTTGAACGGCTGCACCATATATTTCTGGAGCATACTTTTCAGTGAAGAACTTGGCTATATCGTAAAACTCTTGCCAAGTTTTTGGTGGGGACAACTCATATCCGTATTTTGCCTGGAATTCAAGTTTGTTGTTTTCATCCTCAAAGAGGTCTTTACGATAGTAGAGGATGAGAACATCACCATCTGCAGTTAACGCATACATGGTATCGCCATAGTATTGAAAAGCGCGCTTGAAATCGGGATTGATATCCTCAAGGGCTTCAGGTGGCATGTATTGCGTAACCCACTTATCAATTGGCTCTACCACTCCTCCACTCACAAAATCACCCATAAAAGCATAAGAAATCGCCAGAGCATCATACGCACCAGTTCCGGCAAGGTGTTCCATAATCACTTTGTCGTGGAGGTCCCAGAAGGATAACTCCACTAAGTTAATTTTGACCCCAGTCTTTTCTTCCCATTCTGGCAAAATGGCTCGAATTCCCTGAGCTTGCAATCCTGATTCCCAGGTGACAGTTAAAGTTTGACCGATATATTTCTTGGCTTCTTCGATGGCGATTTCTGCTGCCGAACGAGCTTCCACAACGCTGGTAATCACAACACCCAAAAAAAGAACTAAAGCGAAAGTAACAAGGCGTTTCAACATACTATCCCTCCTATAGATTAGATATTAAACATCTGATGTTTAATATAGGTAAAACTATGGTGTTTGTCAAGAGATAATGAATCAAAATGGTGTCGATAGGTCAGAATCTCGTTCCCAACACTTTAAAATAGGGAAAAAGGCTGTCAAAGGGACGCATTATCGGTATGGAAAAATGAAGTAACCGGTCATGAAAAGGAGGAAAAACACCCTTAGAGAATTGAGCATTGCATCAGGAAGAGGACCAAAGAATCTTATGAAAAAATTATAATTTCCGAATTTTGGAAAACTTTCAGTCACCATAGCGGAAAGCCACCAACCCCAGTCCCCAATAATCCTTTCGAGTACTCAGCCTTTTAATACCTTTGCGAAGGAAGCGGGTGAACACTCCGATTGGGATAACGCAATCGAAATGACGATCAAGAATCCTATCACTAAACCTGATAAAAGAGACCAGCCAATTTTGGAATTGAGCTATGCTGGTAAGGTTTTTTACCAAGTTAGTTGGCTATTGGTGAAAATACCATTGTATCCAAAGACAGTAGGCTTATCCCAGTACTCGAGGAACAAAACGTAACCATCCATATGAACCCAACCTTCCATAAGGTAGTACAGTACGACTTTTTCATGATTTTCCTAACCACAAGCTGAAGCCACTCGTTCTCACCCTCAAGGAGTATACCCCCTGAAACTCTGTGGATTAGGTGGTGGGAGGTACCACCGTAATCAGAGTTCCAGAGCGTTTTCGGCTTCCCGTGATAATACACCATAAAAGAGTTACGCAATCAAAGTGGAACCCAGGTTTCCCCGTTGCCATCCCCATTCAGAATGCCGAAAAGAAGCGAGTGGACCACCAAAAAGAACCGTAAAAAGGATGAAAACCAAGCCAAGACGAGAATGGTCTAAATAGAGGGGTTTGTGCAACCAAGCTCCCCGAATACGGGCAAAAACCACCGGAACCCAAACCTCCACCAGAAGTTTAATCCGTTCAGGAACAACTCTCTGACTTCTTCCATTCTAGGAGACATAACCCGGATGACGCTCAGAAAGGGCCATAGTCAGGGAGCGCTTTTCTCTTGGGAATAGTATTCATAGCCCGAATAAGCGAGCTAAAACGAAGTACCGGAAGTTAAGTCGATTCGCCGCCTAGACTACAGGATAGGGCAAAAGCACACTGATGAAAGAGGAGTCGAGAGTACCGAGGTAATTGGCGATAAGTAAAAGGGGTAGAAGAGGAATTTCACCTACCCCTGGAGAGAAAAACGATTGAGGAAGTAAGAAGCGAGAGTTTTCTTTCCTACCCGCCAGAGCCAGATTTGGCCTGGTTAATTTTGAGGTTTTACGAGAATTGTACCCGCACTGGCTCCCGTCCTTCGCCTTCCACAGTAAAGTATTCCCTTTTGGTAAAGCCAAAAGAGGAAGCAAAAAGATTTGCCGGGAACTTTTCAATGGTAGTATTGTACCGGTAAACCGTGTCATTATAGAATTGTCGAGCGTAGGCAATTTTGTTTTCGGTTTCGGAAAGTTCCCCCTGGAGACTCTGGAAGTTTTCGCTGGCACGCAGCATTGGATAGGCCTCGGCTACCGCAAAAAGCTGTCGCAATGCCTGAGTAAGCTGGTTTTCGGCCGCTCCTTTTTCCTGCGGTCCCTGAGCACTGATAGCCATCTGACGCGCCCGGGCTACGGTTTCGAATACCTCCTTTTCATGAGCTGCATAACCCTTCACCGTTTCCACGAGATTGGGAATGAGATCATAGCGCCGCCGTAACTGGACGTCCACTTGAGCCCAGGCATTATCAACCCGATTCCGAAACGTCACCAGACGATTATACAGTGAAATCAAATACAAACCCACGATGATTACAATAACCAGAATGAGCCAACCCATTTCATTCACCTCCTTTTAGTCTGCACTTGATAAATCACCACCACTGGAGTATCTTCCACACTTCTGGTTGCGGTGCTCAACACCCTTCCCAGGTTGACCACGTTTTCGCTGCTCTGGGAAAGAGCATCAAAATGGCCAAACCCGCCATCTTTCCATAAACTGGATAATACCAGGATAGTCCCTGGAACGCAACCTGAGTTTCTGGTACACATCGTTTAAATTTTTGCAAAAGCCTTTCAGCCACCCCCAGGATCATGGCATACACCAGGTAATGGTCCCAGAAGGAGTATCCATACAGGCGCTCCTTGCAAAAGGGGAAATCACTCCGGAAATACGAAAGCTCACTAACGGTGGTACTCGAACGCTACCCTTTGATCCAGAAACCAGGGAAGCACCAGGCTGGAGAGGACAAGCATGCTGGTTGAGCTTCGATGAATTCCCAATACATTTCCGCCATACCTTGAAAACGCTTGACTATTTCCACCAGAAGATGCTGAATCCAAAAAATCCGTACTTCGTCTTGTGCCTGATAGAAAAAACACAAACTCACTTCTTGAGGACCGCAGCCCACTTCAAAGGGGTAAGGTCCTCGAATGTCCTCATCGCAAAAATCTTCAAAGATAATATCGTCAACCCCTCTGCGTAAAAGCAAAAGATGAGTCGAGGAAACCTATCCCGCAAAAGCAAAGAATGCTCTTTAACACCAGTCACGTCGCCATCTCTCTGAAGGGCAAAAGTCAGTTCGATGGCAGCATGAAAATAGGATTTCGCCCATCTCCAGGAACGAAAATCAGCAAGCTTAACAGAAACACAAGGACACGAAATTGACCTACAGCTCTTCCAAGCCATTTTTCTCAAATATCAGGTTTTTCCATGTAAAGCGAGGATGAAACTCCAGTCTCTTCTCTAAGTATCCCTATTCGAAAGTAACTTTATCCAGTACAATGAGAATAATCTCAAATTCGGGGGTGGGACGATGTATCAAATTCTGGTTATCAAAATTGAAACTCGCTCCAGCAAGGCTTTGAAAGTCCAGGAAGTGTTGACCAAACATGGCTGTACCATCAAAACTCGTTTGGGGCTCCATGAAGTTTCCCCTGATTATTGTGCCGAAGATGGACTGGTCATCTTAGAACTCAGCGGAAAACAAGAGGAAGTCGAAAAACTCCAGCAAGACCTGGAAAAACTGGAAGGGGTTACCGTTCGGTACATCGAAATATAATTTACCATCGCTCTAACCGTAGTGGGGAGGAAAAAAGAAGATATCGCCCTTTCTCCTCCCCATGTTCATTGAGTCTCAAACAACCAGGAACCAGTGCACCTGGTTTTCCGGGATTAATGCACACCCCCCATACCGTGACCGTCTCCTTCTCAAGATTAACACTGTGAATTATACCCAGACCCAGCTCTTTCCCCTCTTTTGAAAAGATTCCACACAGCATTCCCAGAACGGGAATCCGTTGACCCCTTTTTTCCATAACAAGGAAGTTCCCGTCTTCTGAGAAGACCAGCTTTTCTCCTCGGGTCAGAAAGAATACCTCATTTTTTTCTTGCCGAAGTATCGACTCAAAGAAATATGGATAATAGGGCAGAGAAAACCGCAACGCTTCAAGGGGCAGGGTGAGCATCCTTTTTTGAGTAAAATAGCGGTTAAAAAGCTGCTGGCGATATCCCCGGCGAAACTCATATTGTTTTGCAGCTACCTCTTTCGGTAAAGGGAGAACCAGTAACCGCTCGCGCAAAAAACGTTGCCACAACAGGAATTCCTCTTTTTCTCCAACGGCAAGTACCACTTCCGGTTCAGTGAGCCGGATTTTCAACATCTTGAGGAAGTACCCAGAAGGATAGGAAAAAAGACCACAGGTATCAAAAAGGACCACATCACACCGGGCTGAAGCCAAACGAGCCAGCTCAGCTGCATAACAGGCCGTAGCCACAATTTCATGTTCCGGAGTGGTATCACCGATGAAACGAAAGTATGGAGTAAATAGGCGCTCCTCAGGCGTCGCCTCTTTTCCTCGACTGATTACTAAACCAATCGTGGTTGGCGGACCAACCGTCGATTGGCCCAGATCCGAGTCAACCCACCCTACCCTCCGCCCTTCACGAAGAAAAAACACGTAGAGCAGACGAATCAAGGTGCTCTTCCCCCGATCCAGAGGAGCAAGGACCATGATGGTACCCCGAAAACTGGAAAATCCGGTAGCAAGAAATTTCCATTCATCAGGCCAGGAAAGATCCCTCATTCATCCCTCCAGCAGCTCCGAAACGGTCACCAGCGTATACCCCCTTTCCTTAAGTCCCTGAATCATCTGGGGCAAAATCCGTACCGTTTGAGGAACGCTGTGTAAGAGAACAATTCCTCCCGGTCGAAGGTGGGAATAAACTCTGTCAAGAATTTCCTGGCCTCCAAGTTGCCAGTCCCGGGAATCAACCCACCACATGACGATGGTATATCCCATTCTTCCACAGGCCTCTTTAATTTCCCCATTGGTAAAACCACGAGGGGGACGGAAATAGGCAGGAAGAGACCCTGTAACGTCCCTGATAATATCCTCAGCCCGCTTGAGATCGTCAAGAATATCTTCCAGAGTAAAACTCTCATCAAGCCGATGCGAATAAGAATGGTTCCCAATTTCATGCCCGCCTCTGACAATGGCCTGAGCAATATCAGGGTATTTTTTTACCTGGGAGCCGATCAGGAAGAACGTTGCTCTGACCTTCTGTTCCTTCAAAATACCGAGTATTTCTTTTGTCGCACCGTTTGGTGCATCGTCGAAGGTCAGAGCGACCTTATCTCTCGCTTCCTGATTCCCACCCAAATAACGAACCTGATTCAACCCAAAAACGGCTTCTTCAATTTCGATTGTTTCACCATACCCAGGAAAAAGGAGAAGCGCGACGACGAAAAAAGAAACAATGAATCTACTGAATGAGTGGTCGAAGCTTATCTTCGATGGTTTTTTTAGGCACATACCCGACGATCCGGCCAACCTCTTTTCCCTGATGAAAGATAATAAGGGTGGGAATGGCATGAATACCATAGCGGCTGGCTACTTCCGGAACATGATCCGTGTTAATTTTGACCACCTTAACCGTTTCGGTGAAGCTCTGGGCGATTTCTTCCACAATGGGAGCCATCATTTTACAGGGCATGCACCAGGAAGCCCAGAAATCCACTAGAACCGGTACTTCCGACTTGAGCACCTCGTCGTCAAAGTTCCTTCCATCGATTTCCATCACGTTTGCCATGTTCTTCACGTCCTTTCTGACCAATCTTGAGCTCTTTTCCGTTAAGGAGCCTCGATATGTTTTCTTTGTGCTTCCAGAACACGATACCCGCGGCGAATATTCCCCAGCCTACAAACCACCATGGCCTTCGAAATAAGAAAAGTAAAACTGGCATCGCCAGTGCCCCGGAAAGAGAACCCAGAGAAGAGTAACGGGTGAAGAGCACTACCAGAACCCAGACCAGGAAACATAAAAATGCTGCCTGCCAGGAAAGGTAAAAGAGAATCCCCAGAGTGGTTGCCACGCCCTTCCCACCACGAAAACGTAAAAACAAGGACCAGTCATGACCGGCTACCACGAGGAAAATTCCAACGAAAGAAAGAAGAGGGTGCACAAGAAAATGGACGGCTAAATACGCTCCCACAAACCCCTTGAGGGCGTCACCAATACCGGCGATTAGGGCTGGTAAAAAACCCGCCACTCGGGAAACATTGGTCGCTCCCACATTACCGCTTCCATACTTTCGAATATCCACGCCCTTTGCCAGGAACGCAACCAGAAGCCCGCAAGGAAGGGAACCCAAAAAATAATTGAGTGGCAATACCCAATAATTCACCCATCATCACTCCTCGTATCGTCCAAATACCAGCGTCCCATTGTGTCCCCCAAAGCCAAAAGAATTCGAAAGAGCATTTCGGAGGGGAAATGAACACGATCTATGGGGTGTGTAATCAAGATCGCACTCTGGATCTGGTTCATCAAGATTGATGGTGGGATGAATCATCCCATGATAAAGGGAGAGCACAGTTGCAGCACCCTCCAGAGCCCCGGCAGCACCCAGAAGATGTCCAGTCATGGATTTGGTGGAACTGATTTTTATCTGATAAGCTCGCTCACCAAAAACCTTTTTAATCGCCAGAGTTTCCACTCTGTCATTTAAGGGCGTGGATGTACCATGAGCGTTGATATAGTCGATATCTCCAATGGTCAATCCAGCATCACGAATGGCAAGATACATGGAACGAGCCGCACCTTCCCCTTCCGGGTCGGGTGCTGTAATATGGTAGGCATCACAGGTGGAACCGTAGCCTTTGAGTTCGGCATAAATCCGGGCTCCTCGTTCAAGGGCCATCTTTTCCTCCTCTAATACCAGAGCACAGGCGCCCTCGGCCATCACAAATCCATCCCGGTTTTTATCAAAAGGGCGGGAAGCTCTGGACGGCTCTTCATTTCGCGTTGAGAGGGCTTTCATGGCACAGAATCCAGCCAGGGCCAGGGGGGTGATGGAAGCCTCGGCCCCGACCGCGATCATAAAATCGGCATCACCCCGCTGAATCATGCGCAACGCTTCCCCCAGGGCGTGGGTCGATGCTTCACAAGCCGTTGAAACACAGCTACTGGGGCCCTTTAGTCCCAGGCGAATGGCTACATTCGCTGCTCCCATATTGACAATCATCATGGGAATAAAAAGGGCACTGATTTTTTGCGGACCTTTACTCAAAAGAACCTGGTGCTGTTCCTCAAAAGTCTGAATTCCCCCGATACCAGATCCCAGAATGACACCCGCCCGTTCTCGAGGAATACCCTCCGCATCCCATCCAGCATCGTTAATCGCCATGAGTGAAGCGCATACCGCCAGTTGCGAAAAACGGTCCATGCGTCGGACC
The DNA here is from genome assembly GCA_039638595.1 of Atribacterota bacterium. NCBI lineage: Bacteria > Pseudomonadati > Atribacterota > Atribacteria > Atribacterales > Candidatus Caldatribacteriaceae > Candidatus Profundicultor > Candidatus Profundicultor thermophilus. The sequence goes on along the minus strand of JBDIWM010000002.1, from coordinate 24,457 downwards.
TCTTTCCGGGGCAAAAATTGTTCCGGGTCAAAATTTCGTACCTCTCCAGCAATTTTACTATCCAAGCCTTCGGTATCGAAACTCCGAATGGAATCAATCCCCGATTTGCCCTCTATCAATGATTTCCAGAACTCTTCCTTCCCGATACCAACGGGGCTTATAACCCCGATACCGGTTACCACAACTTTACGCATCAACGTCAAAACCTCCTTTTTACCATCGAATGAGTGCTGAACCCCAGGTCAAGCCAGCTCCAAAACCAACGAGAAGGAGCAAGTTTCCCTCCTGAATGCGCCCCTCTCGATACGCTTCATCCAGGGCCAGCGGAATCGAGGCCGAAGACGTATTCCCATACTTGTGGACGTTGACAAAAATCCTCTCTTCCGGAATTTCTAATCGTTTGGCTGCAGAGTTGATAATCCGGATATTCGCCTGGTGGGGAATAAATAAATCAACGTCCTGCGTCGAAACGCCAGCTCTTCGTGCCACTTCCAAGGAAGCTTCTTCCATTACCCGCACGGCAAACTTAAAAACTTCATTTCCATTCATTTTAATATAGTGGAGGCGGTTCTTGACTGTATCAAAAGAAGCTGGAAAACGAGAACATCCAGCAGGAAGCTCAAGAAGCGATCCACCATTGCCGTCACAACCAAGATAGGTAGCGAGGATCCCCGGTTCATCAGTCACTCCCAGAACCACTGCTCCAGCCCCGTCACCAAATAGCACACAGGTTGCTCGGTCCTGCCAGTCTACAATTTTGGAAAGAGTTTCTGCACCGATAACCAGCGCTTTCTTTCCCCCCCCAGCCAGGAGATATTTCTCCACTATAGCCAGTGCATAGACAAAACCGGTACATCCTGCTTCAAGGTCAAATCCGCAGGCTTTTTTTGCTCCCAATTCTTTTTGCACTAGACACGCCGTGGCTGGAAAAAGCATATCCGGCGTGACGGTCGCCACCACGATGAGATCGAGTTCTTCCGGAGCAATACCTGCTTCCTGGAGCGCAAGTTGCGAAGCCCGCAACGCAAAAGTCCCCGTAGTTTCCTGAGGTCCAGCAATTCTCCTTTCCTTGATCCCAGTTCGGGTGGTAATCCACTCGTCACTTGTATCCACCATTTTCTCCAAATCGCCATTGGTCAGAACTGTATCTGGAACACTTGAGCCAGTTCCCAAAACCTTGATCCATCGATTCCTCAATTGATATCCCCCTTTGCTTCTTTTCGGACCAAAGAAAAACCGATCTCGCCTTCTGCAACCACCATACCATCCACTTTGGCTACACCTTTTAACTTTCCAACGCCGCCTTTCATCTTAAGCAAGGTTACTTCCATCACCAGCTGATCGCCTGGCTGGACCGGCTTGCGGAAACGTACCTTGTTAACCGAAGCAAAATAGGGAACACAGTCCCGAAATTTTTCCATATTCATCATCATAGTCGCCCCCACCTGAGCCATGCTCTCTAAGATCAGCACCCCGGGCATGATGGGTCTACCCGGATAATGTCCCTGGAAAAACCACTCATTGATGGTGACATTTTTGATTCCCGTTACCATTCCTTCCTGGGTCATGTATACCCTGTCTACCAGAAGAAAGGGGAAACGGTGGGGCAATATATTCTGAATTTCCTGAACATTTAATTCCATCTCATGGACCCCCTTCAGTGCAAAACATTTCCAATACTCTACCGAAACTTTCTAAAATTGACAAGAACAAAGTCCTAAGGTAGTATTTTAGCAGAATAGGAAACAATGATAAAAATAGCACACTCGAGGTGGGAAAGGATATGATGAGAGCTCTGCGTAAAAACCTGGATATCATTTTAATCATTGTTGTAGTTGCTTTTGCTGTTACCATTTATTACGGATACGGTTCGTACCGCCGTTCCGGTCGTTCTCAACAAGCTGTAGCAGCTACCGTAAACAACACCTCTATCACCTTCTATGATTTAGACCAGGCTTTCCGCACTCTCCTTTCCCGTTACGATTCCAAAACGCTGAGCCAGTTTGACGAAAAAATGTTCGACTTTTTACGTCGTCTCACCTTGGAAAACCTTATTAACAATGAACTGCTTTACCAGGAAGCAAAATCAAGACGCATCAGGGTCTCCAATCAGGAAGTGAAAAATGAACTGGACCGCCTGAAATCAACCTTCCCTTCGGAAAAGGAGTTTCGCAGTTTTCTGGAATACGAACGAATCACGCTTCGTGACCTTCAGGAATCGCTACGACGAACCCTAATGATTCAAAAATTGACTGATAACCTCACCGAGGGAGTTGAAATCCCCGAAGAAGAAATCAGGAAATACTACGACGAACACCGCAATCTTTTCTCCTCCCCCGCACAGTACCATCTTGCTCAGATTGTACTTCCCAGCCAGGAAGAAGCCGAAAAAGCCCTGAAGCGTCTGTACTTGGGGGAAGATTTTGCCACCGTCGCGAAGGAGATTTCTCTTGATTCTGCATCAGCAAAACAGAGTGGGGATATGGGATGGATTCCAGAAACCCAGCTTCCCAAAGAATCCAAAGAAGCCATTCAAGCAATTCGGGATAACCCCAAAGCAGTGACCTCGGTTGTATCCAGAAACAATTTGTTTTACATTTATAAAGTTCTGGAATGGAAACCTCAGGAAGAAAAAGCTTATGAAGAAGTCAGAGAGGAAATCAAAAAGTTGCTCCTTGCTGAACAAAAAAATGTAAGAACCAATCACCTTCTGGCTGAGCTCAGAGAAAAGAGCACCATCAGCATTTCCGAACTCCTCCAACCGGAACCCAGTGCTTCGCCCTCTCCAGAAGGAAGCTCTGTTCCTGCGGCACCACAGGGTCAGGAATGAGAAACGTAAACTAGGTTGAAGAAAACGATGAAGAGGTTTTTAGGCTTATTTTGCGCGCTTATCCTCGTCATCGGTGGGAGTGGTTTCCTCTTCGCTTTTTCTTTTACCCGCACATATTCCTTCTCTCTTTTGGGTGAACAGTTTTCCAACCTCAGCCGAAGAGACCTCCTGCCACTCCTTGAGATCATGGAAAAAAAGTGGCAAAAAAAGCCTTTTACCCTTCAGATTGGGGAACAAGCTCTACTCATTGACAAAAGAAAGCTAGGAATTACCTGGAATCACACCACTATTCGAAACGCTATTCTTAGTGGTCAACGAGAAGTATCACTTGCTCTCTCGTTCAACGAAGAACAAATCCAAAAATTTTTGCAGGAAATCGTTCAAAAGTTTGCCCTGTTACCGCAAAATGCTTCCTTCAAAAATCAACGATTTATCCGTTCTCAGGAGGGGAGTATCCTCAACGTGGAGAAAAGCCTTATAGAGCTCAAAGAGAAGCTGGAAAAGGGAATGGATGAGGTCGAACTCACCCATTTCGATCCCATCCCGCCTCAGCACGATACCGTTTCGCTCCTTACTGCCAAGGGATTTCCATACCTTCTTGCCCGTTACGAAACATCACTCCAGGACCGAGACGAAGACGTGATCTTCAACATCAAAAAGGCAGCTCAAGCGATCGATGGAATCATAGTGAAAAAGGGCACGGTGTTTTCTTTTAACCAGGTAGTCGGAAAAGCAGACCAGGAAGATGGGTATCGCAAAACCCAGATTGTGGTCAACGGAAAACTGGTTCCTGGATACGGTGGAGGAGTCTGCCAGGTCTCTACCACACTTTACAATGCACTCCTCCATACCGAAGCAGAAATTCTAGAACGGCACCCTCACTCTGGATACTCACCAACCACCTCTTATGTCCCGCCCGGAAGAGACGCAGCCGTAAGCTATGGGGCCAAAGATTTGCGCTTCAACTTCCCCAATCAAACGGTGGTCATTTTCGCCTACACCATTTCCGACCAATTAATCTGCGAAATCTGGGGTGAAAAAGAGAACACAAGCCAAACTGAAATCCAGGTTCACATTGTGTCACTGGACAAAACAAAAGACAACGATGGCCTGCTTACCGTAAAAACCACGGTTACCCGAAATGGAAAAACGGTATACCGTTTCCAGAATACCTATCTCACCCCTTGGGATTTTGGAAAAAGCCTCGATGAAACTCAATTCTGATTCCGGATGACTTCAAGCATAACCAGAATATTCTCACAAGGAATATCCTTAGGAAGGGCATGTGACGGAGCAGCAATGTAGCCCCCACCTTCGCCAAGTTCCCGGAGGATTTTTTTCACTTCCTGTCGCACCTCTTCTTTAGTTCCAAATGGTAGAAGGCGTTGAATACTGATGCCACCCCAGAAAGAGAGTTTTCCGTGATAAGCTTTTTTGAGCGCAAAGATATCCATGACCTCTGGCTGAAATGGATTAAACACGTCAAGCCCAATTTCCACGAGGTCCGGGAAAATTTCCTCCACTTTTCCACAGCAATGTAAAAAAGCCTTCTTACCTTTCCTTTTTACCAGAGCAATCATTTCAGCCATGCGGGGTTTAATGAATTTCCGCCACCACTTAGCTCCCATGATAAGACCCTTTTGCCATCCCCAGTCGTCTCCAAAGTGAACACCATCAAGACCCATTTCTAACGCTCTATCAATGACTCTCAGATTGAAAGTGGTAATGTGATCCAGAAGATCTTCCACAAAATCGGGATTCATAATAAAATCACTCAAAAGTGCTTCCATGCCACGCAAACTCCAGGCACGCTCAAAAAGGGTATAGGTCTGACGAAGGAGCTTAAACTGAGGCTGGTGTTTTTCAACAAACGGCTGAATGGGGAGAAACCTTTGGGGGTCATCTGGATCAGGAAAACGGTACCCTGCAAGCGAAGGACGGGGCAGGACCGGTTCCGGATTCCCAATGTCCGGGTCAATGCTTCGATTCCAAACCACTCCCCACTCATCCCGAACGAAACCTGGAGCCACCTCCTGAAACGTTCCCGGCGCAATGGCTTTCACAAAAGCCAGGTGGTTTCCCAGTTTTTTTTCAAACTCCAGGTCTCCCAAATACTCAGCCATTTTGAGGCGAGCAGGAATAGTGAAATCAACATGATACGGGACAAAATCTGTTTCCCGAAAATCAAGGGTTTTTAAAATTCTCTCGCGCTCTTCCAAGGTAACTCTCCTTTACTGGTCCTTGGAAATGACCTCAATTTCAACCGTGGGTTTCTCCTTATAAATCCTACCCAAATTGAAATCCTGAGTCCAGACTTTGCCATCGACCTTGCCTTCCACATAACTCAAGATTTCTCCAGGCATATAAGCCTTAAGAGCAAGGGTGATTGAGTTAAGGAAAGGTTTGGCTTTCGATGCACCCATTTTGTTGAGCGCCGTTTCCAGCTCTTCTCCTCGAAGGCTTGCCCGGAGCACCACGAGATCCTGATCTTTGGTGAGTTCCGCCGAACTCCCCAGAAACTGCTGCGTAAAAGCCCGAGCCTTTTCCTGGTCTTCGAAACTCCATACCCAGGCCACGATGTAGGGTGGTGCATCCTGTTTGGTTTGCACCTCCACAAATTTCCGCTCTTCGGGAGGAAGTTTTCGATATTCGCTGATCGCCACGTTTTTCAACTGACCAAAAACGGTGTAATCATTGACCAGCACTGCAATCCGAGCCTTAGGGATGGTGGCATCATTATTCACTCTAATAGCGAGTTCTACCTGAGCGCACCCACCCACAAGAAGGAGAATCGATACAAGCAACCCCAAAACCACGTACTGTGTTTTCATCGACCGGTGCCTCCCGGAATATCTTTTTTCCAACCGGGTTCATTTTACCATAAAGAACGAGACTTTAGGAGGTATCAGCGTATGGCTTATGTCGAATTCATTGCCCAGAAAGGAAAGATGGAAGCAAAAATCGGTAACGATATGGTAGCATTCAAAAGCAGTGGTGCCGAAAGTGACCAGGGTCACTGGCCCACAGAGTATGTCCTCGCTGCACTGGGAAGTTGTTTCTCCGGAACGGTCTTCGCCTACGCCAAGACCAAAAACCTGCCCCTGGATAAAGTCATCATCCGCATCCGGGGAGAACTGGGTGAGACCCCTTCTCGCATTCAGAAAATTCATCTTGAAACTGAATTGCAGGGAAATCTAACCTACGAAGAAAAAGAACGGCTCCTCAAGGTTGCGGAAAGGGCCTGCACCATCATGAATACCCTACGAGGAGGAGTTGAGGAAATCACCAATACCTTGCGGAGCTAACCCAAACCCAGGAGTTCTTTCAGGCGAAGTGCGTTACGGATGGCAAATCCCTGGTAATCGTTATCAAAATAGCAAAAAACATCGCGCTCTTGCCGGAAACGGTCAATCTTTTCTGCCCAGCTCATAATTTCCCGCTCACTGTAAAGGTGGGTATAGAGAGAGGTGCTTCCATGAAGACGCAAATACACAAACGGAGCGGTCAAGACCTCTTGGTACGGGAAAGATGGGGTATCAGAAAAGCAAAGCGCGATGTTCCTTTGGGACAGAATTTCATAAACGTCGTCACAGAAAAAACTCGGATGACGAAATTCAAAGACGTAGCGGAAACGAGAATCGAGAAGCCGGACAAAAGAAACCAATCGTTCCCGATCAAATCCAGTCCGGGGTGAAAGTTGAAAAAGAAGGGGACCACAATTTTGGCCCAAACCTTGAAGAACATCATAGAAACGTGCCAGGGGTTCTTCAACCCCTTTGAGCTTTTTCACATGAGTGATGTAACGGCTCACCTTTACGGCAAAGAGAAACGAGGGGTGTACTTGCATCCTCCAGTGTTCAAAAGTCGATAAAGGCGGAAGGCGATAAAAGGAAGCGTTGATTTCCACCGTATCGAAAAACCGTGCATAGAAGGATAACCAGTTCCTCTGCGCCACAGCCGCCGGATAAAAAACCTCCTTCCAGTGGGGGTAAACCCAACCAGAAGTTCCTATCCAGCACCGTTTTACCATCCTTTTCCCCCTTCAGAGGGCAAAAGACCCATCTTTAAAAAGAGAGGCGCCAGATGGTTGGTTGGACCAAAACCACTTCCCAGAGGTAGCGCATGCTGAATGACGAGTTCCATGTACTCTTTCACCACCGGAAGTGCCTCTTCTACGGTTTTACCGAGAGCAAGAAGCGCGCACAGTGCCGCTGAGTAGGTACAACCAGTACCGTGCGTGTTTTTGGTCAAAATTCTTTTCCCCGGATAGGGTCGCATTGTCTTTCCATCGAACAGGATATCTACCAACTCTTCTCCCTTCAGGTGTCCTCCCTTCACCACCACGTAGCGGGGACCCCGTTCCCAGATACACCGTGCTGCCTTTTCCATGTCTTCTTGGTCCCTCACCGAAAACCCAGCCAGAATCGACGCTTCTTCAATGTTCGGTGTTACCACCAATGCCAGCGGAAAAAGCTCTCTAATCAGCGTTTCAACGGCTTCTTTTTCAAGAAGCACCGCCCCGCTTTTCGCCACCATGACCGGGTCAACCACGAGATTCACAATACCAAATTCCCTCATCACCCTGGAAATGGCCCGAATGATGGACACATTATGGAGCATCCCAGTTTTCACGGCATCCACACCGATATCACTTACCACAGCCTCAATCTGTTGTACCACAAGGTCTTCCGGAAGAGGAAAGACAGTCTGTACTTCTTTCGTATTCTGCGCCGTGATGGCCGTGATGGCTGACATTCCGTAGACTCCAAAGGCACAAAATGTCTTAAGATCAGCCTGAATCCCCGCCCCACCACCTGAATCGGATCCGGCAATGGTCAACGCTCTTTTCATACGATTCATCTCCTTATCTTTGAAAATGATTCCATCCTACCAATTCAACTGGCACAGTCTCTCCATTTTTCCGGAGGTATATTCCCTTTTCTCGGACTATTTCACCAATAATCCAGGCTTTGACCCCACAGGACTGCTCAATCTCCCGTACCACATCCGGAGCACACTTCGCCTGGACCGTGAAAAGGAGCTCAAAATCTTCTCCACCCTGGAGGGCAAACTGCAAGGGATTCTCTCCCTTCTCGTTACACCATGCCCGCAAAAGGGAAGATACTGGAATAGCGGATGCCTCGAGTACCGCTCCCACACCACTTTTTTCCGTGACGTGCGATAAATCCTGAATCAGGCCATCAGAAACATCGATGAGCGCCATTCGTTCTCCCATCTTCCCCAGAAGCCTTCCCACCTCAATCCGGGGAGTTGGTGCCAGAAATCGTTCTAAAAGGGGTTGATACCGGTCTTTTTCTATAGGGTTGTTTCCGCTTGCCACGGCAAGACCTGCCCTCGATTCCCCAAGATAACCAGTTATGAGCACTGCGTCTCCAACCCGGGCATTGGAACGCAAAAGAAGAGGGCGAGTCTTTTCTACTTTTCCCAGGAGCGTGACATCAAAGGTCAGGGGGCCGTTGCTTCGAGCCAGGTTCCCCCCCACGATGTCCACCTGGTAAGCTTGAGCCTCTTCTCTCAATCCAGCCATAAATTTTTCCCAGAATTCGATCGACAGAGAAGACCGTAATATAAATGACAAAAGCCCCAATACCGGTATTCCCCCCATGGCAGCAATGTCGCTGAGGTTTACCGCCAGAACCCGTTTCCCCAGAAGATATGGGTCGGTATCCGGAAGGAAGTGGACCCCTTCCACTTGAGTATCACAGGTCAGAAGATAAAAAAAACCATCTGGTCCTTCAATCACCGCACAGTCATCACCAATACCAGCAACCACCAGTTCCTGAGAGGGCTGAAAAACCGTTTTAAGTCTCCCAATAATGCCAAACTCTCCCAGATCTTGAATGGTCTTCATCGCTTTTTGCTCCAAAAGGTATCGATTTTCTGGCGAAATGCCCGAGCTGCCTCAAAAGGCGAAGAAGCCCCCACCACAGCCGAAACAACCGCCACACCATCAACTCCGGTAGCCAGCACTTCTTCGACATTATCGAGCGTAATACCTCCAATGGCCACCACCGGTATCTTCACCGCTTCCTTAATCTGGCGCAGACGCAAAAGTCCAATGGGCTCACCAGCATCCTTTTTGGTCGATGTGGGGAAAACCGTTCCTACCCCCAGATAATCAGCACCCAGTGCCTCCAGTTCCCGAGCTTTTTTTTCGGTGTCACAGGACACACCAATAAGAAGCGAAGGAGCAAGACGACGCGCATAAGAAATGGGCATGTCCTCTTCTCCTAAATGAACACCATCAGCCTCAACGGCCAGGGCAACGTCCAACCGGTCATTGATAATCAAAAGCACCCCCTCATCTCTGGTGAGCTTTCGCAGTTCCAGAGCTTCCTCCAGAAAAACTTTAGTAGACGCCCTTTTTTCCCGTAACTGGATAACCGATGCCCCTCCTCTAGCGGCTTCTCTCGCAACTTCGACGTTACTTCGAGGGGCCTCAATCGTTCGATCTGTAATGACATACAGCGAAAGATCCATGCTATACGACCTCCATCTGCAAACGCTGAACAAATTCCTCTTCGGTTAATGCATACATGACATCAAACAGTGTGTAATGGAAACTCCCCGGACCTCGGGATAAGGTCGCAGCGATTTCCGCACAAACTCCCAGAAATCCCAGCGCGAAAGAAGCAGCAAGAAACATATCCCTTTCCACTGCCACACAGGCTCCGCACAGGGAAGTAGCCATACAGCCAGTTCCGGTAACTCGGGTCAGGAGGAAGTCTCCATTCTGAATAATTGCCGTTCTCTCTCCGTCACTCACAAAATCAATTTTACCAGTTACCGCTACAGTGGTACCCAGGATTTTTCCCGCCTCCTGAGTAAGACGAAATGGATCCAAAAGAACATCTGACGATTCCACGCCTCGAATGCGGGCTTCTCTTCCCAAAAGAGCAGCAATCTCTGCCGCATTGCCCCTTACTACAGCCACTTTCACCTCTCGTAAAATCGCTTGGGCACTCGCAGTACGAAAGGAGGTCGCTCCCACTCCCACTGGATCAAAAACTACAGGTATCCCCAGGGCATTGGCCTTTTTCCCGGCCAAAATTGCGCTCCGCACCACTTCCTGAGTCAGAGTCCCAATGTTGAGCACCAGAGCCTGGGCATGAGTCACCATTTCTTCCACTTCTTCCTCGGCGTAGGCCATGACCGGTAAAGCCCCCACAGCCAGCATGGTATTGGCATTGTCATTGGTCACCACAAGATTCGTGATATGGTGCACCAAGGGTTTTGACTCCCGGATACGCCGGAATACTTCCACACCTTTTTCCTTCAAATTTCTCTCCATCGCCATCCTCTCTTTAACAAAAGATAAAAGATCCCAGCCACAAAAAAGCTAGGCAAAGAAGCGCCGAGACCGGATAAGAAAAAAGTAAAAAGGAGATATATTATCACACCCCCTATCCAGGACACCATAGCCCCAAAATCAACAGTTTTTCTTCCCTCAAGAGCCTCGCCGAGATCAATGTTCCGACGGCGTACGAGAAAATAATCAAAAAGAACCACCGCAAAGAGGGGGACAAAGATCGCCCCGATGAAGAGTAAAAATTTTTCGTACTCCTCCATGGGGAAGATAAGCGCCAGAATCGTCCCCCCTAAACCAAAAAGAATCGTCACCCACCGCCCTCGCAAACGAGGAAAAAGGTTGAGAAACGAGACTCCAGCCGAATAGATATCAAGAAAGGTGGTGGTAAATGTGGAAAAAAGGACGACAAAAAGCGCTGCCACACCAAGGCCCATGGAAACCATACCCGGCAACGGATCCGGATTCTTGGTCGCCAGGGCGCTTATGAGACCCACAGTGTACATCCAGGAACTGGCGATAAAATATCCCAGAAACGTTCCCCAAAACGCCCCTTTTGTGTTTCTGGCAAAACGGGCATAGTCAGCCACAAGCGGTAGCCAGGAGATGGGCATGGCAATGACAAGATCAAGGCCCATACCCAAAGGAAGCGTACTCTCTCTTGGAAACGCAATCAACGTGGACCAGGAAACACTGCGGAGGGCCACATAGGTCATGAGACCCGAGAGAACCGCTAGTGCTCCGACTGCAATTCTCTGCATCCACTTCCACCATTCGGTTTCAATCAGTGCCCAGAAAGTACTCACCAGGCCAGCAAGAAGAATCCACAATCGGAAATTACTGAAGTGAAAAAGAGATTGCATAATGAGATCCGTAGAACGAGCACAGATAATGACCATGACTGCTGTCCAGCCAAGAAGCTGAACGACATTGAGAATCGAGGCCAGATACGACCCTTTGGCACCAAAAGCCAACCGAGTTGATACCATCGATGGAATACCCCAATCACTTCCCAAAACACCACCCAGGGCAAATGGAACATTTCCGATAAGATGCCCCACAAGAATCACCCCCATTCCCCAGATAAATCCTAAGGGTGCGAGTATCCCCCCCGCCCAGACTTCAGAAATGGCGATGGCTGCACCCATCCAGAGAAGGAAGAAATCCCCACTTCCAAGAGTACGGCGTTCTTTTGGAATTACTTCAATCGACATGGTTCTCTCCTCCATGTTTCTAAATCAACCATTCTGCGCAGTATCTTGACGAGGAGCAACCCCACAATGCTTCCCGGGATGCTACTCAAAAGGAACGCGCTCTGGAAAAAGAAGAGCGTTGCACTTCGCCCCACAAGTGGTGCCACCACATAGGTACTCAGAGTCGCCCCGACTGGTCCTGTACCTAAGGGTTCCAGCAACCCCATCCAGTCGCTCCGCTTCACATAGTGATAGAAATATCCCACCACCACCACTCCTGGAATGCCTCCAGGGAGAGAAAAAATGGTACCAGTACCCAGCATGATGCGTAAAACTCCGGTAATAAAAGCCGCCAACGCTCCATACCAGGGCCCAACGCTAATGCCTGCCAGCACGTTCAAGGCATGTTGAAAAGGGAACACTTTGGTCGGTCCAACCGGAATATGTACCCCAGAAGCAACCACACCCAGAGCTACAAAAAGCCCGGTATACGCCAGAAGACGCACGTGTTTATCCATCCTTTTCACCTCCAAATAAAAAACCATCTACCAGCGGTAGATGGTTTTTTCTCAGAACCAACTCCCTACGCTGGTATTACCCAGATCAGGTTCAATGGGTCGAGGGTTTGACACCCTCCTCTCAGCTCCGCCTTCAAGGAGCTCCCCTGGTACTATTCAATTTTTATTATTATACCACATTATCTCAAAACTCCAAAATCAAGTAATCACATCTCCCACGTTTACCACCACTTTGATGGCGTCCATTTTATGCTGGTGAGCAAACTGCAGGGCTTCTTGAGCCCTGTCCAGCGAAAAACGATGGGTGATAAGCGTGGCCAGGTTCACTTTCCCTGCGTTGAGGAGATCCACACAACCCTTATAGGTATTGGCATAGCGGAAAATTCCCAGCACATCCAGTTCTTTATCGATGACCTTAATCACGTCAAAATCCACCCGGGCCACCGAAGGAAGGCCAATGAGAACCACTTTACCCCCTTTACGCACTAGCTCTACCGTCATCTGGGTGGTGATCACACTTCCAGCCGTTTCAAACACCACATCCACACCCCGACCCCGGGTGATTTCCATTACTGTTTTTTTCAAATCATCCGCTTTGGCATTGACCACATACTGAGCGCCGAGTTCCCTGGCCTTTTCCAGCCGAAGAGGAGAAATATCAACTGCGATAACCTCGGTTATTCCCCGTGCTAAAAGCATTTCCAGCGTCACCAAGCCAATAGGACCACTGCCCAGAATGAGCGCCACCTGTCCTGGTTCCGCCTGAGCCCTGCGCACGGCATAGAAACCAACCGAAAGTGGTTCCACCAGTGCCGCTTCTTCAAAGCTCACTGAAGACCCAATCGGATAGGTAAAATAGGCCGGATGGGTAACATATTCACAGAACGTTCCATCGATGGGTGGGGTAGCCCAGAACACCACATCTGGACAGAGGTTATACCGACCCGAGCGACAGAATTCACATTTTCCACAGGGAATACCTGGCTCCATGGTTACCCGGTCTCCAGGGCGAAGGTTTTTTACCCGACTGCCGACTTCCACCACTTCTCCAGAACATTCGTGACCCAGAATAAAAGGAGGCTGCACCACATAATCACCAATTTTTCCTTCCACGAAGTAATGCACATCCGAACCACATACTCCCACGCTTTTGATACGAATTAATACCTCCTCATCTCCGGGAATTGGTATGGGAAGCTCTTCAATTTCGATTTTCCCGATTCCCTTCATCACCGCAGCCTTCATTCTTCCACTCATACGAAACCTCCCTTTCGCAAATCATAAACATTATCCGGTAATGGCTTCTTTTACTTTGGCCAGAAAATGTGCTTCCGGTAACGCCCCCTCAAAGGAAACCGAATCGTTGATCACCACCTTGGGAACCGCACTCACACCATAGCGATAGGCAAGATGAGGAAACTCTGTCACCTCCACCATTTCCGAACGCACTAAAGACCCTTCTATCGCCATCTTGTGGGAAAGCACCACAGCCTGCGGGCAGTAAGGACAGGTTACCGTGACAAAAGACTGAATGGTCACTGGCCGTGAGAGCGCACGTAAAAAAGCTTTGGTCTCCTCCTCAAGGTCTGTGGAACGACGCGATACCCAGACCAGGGTCTCCACAAGCCCGGAAAATTCATAGCCTGCAGGAATGCCATAAAAACGAATCCCATAGTCGTTTTCTCCTGCAACCACAGTCGCAGGAACTTTGTCAATGCCGTATGCCTTGGCCTTCTCCTGATCCACAAGAAAATGAAAAACCTCCAGGTGAAGTAAGGGAGAAAGTTCCGCTACCTCTTGGAGGAGTGCCCGTGTATCCTGGCAGGTCTCACACTCCAGCTCCTGAGTGAAAAAACGGAGATACACTGGCTGAACCAGGTTTTCGCGCAAAAATGCCGCTAACGCCTGCCGATCTTTGTTCTGCAGGAACATCCACATCCCTCCCTATCCTAAAATCACTTCCAGTTTTTTCTGGAAACCGGGCAACGTCTCGATATCACCACCAGGACAGCTTTCCCCATAACGGATGGTCCCGTTCCGGTCGACAATGAATACCGTCCACGCTGCCAAGTACTCCCTAGAGAGCACCCCAAACGCCTTAATGGTATCGAGAGCAGGATCACTGTATAGGGGGAAAGAAACTGAAGAGCGGTTGATGAATACCCGCTGCACAAAAAATGCATCGGAGCTAATACCGATAAAAAGACCACCTCGTTTCGTAATGGTGTCACTCAAAGTGTTATACGCAGGCAACAATTTCTCGCTGCTTGGACTCAACACGGAATCAAAAAAAAGGAGTACTGCCCCTTTTCCGGCAATAACCTGGGAGAGCAAAACCCGAGTTCCACCCGTATCGGTAAGCCAGCTATCCGGACAGGATTCACCAATCCGAATGGAGTTTTGCCATAAAAAAAGGAGTACTTCTTTCATGAAAAGAGGCAATTCTTCCGGACCCTGAGCAGTGATGATATTCCCATCAGCCACAACCGGCAGATTCACAAAGTCCCCCCCAGCATTGACTACATCGTCTTTAATTGAGAAGAGCCCCGTTATCCGTTTTCCCCGCACAATGTCCGCAGAGATAAGCACCCAGGGTGCACGTGAGAGAGCCCCGATCAGTTTTCCCTGCTGATAATACTCTCGTACCAAGGTTAGTACCACCGGAAAACGCCGAAGATAATCGGGTGCAAACCCACCCGGTATGATGATTCCATCAAAGTCCCGGGAACTGACTGAAGAGGTAATCACTTCAGCCCTGGCTGGAAAACCATGCCGTCCCAAAAAGGTTTCTTCAGTACTCGTCCCTACCAGCCGGGCCTCAATTCCCTCTTCCCGGAGGCGCAATAGAGGATACCACAACTCCAGTTCCTGGTACTGATTTTCTACCAGAATCATCACTCTTCTTCGGGCCACATCATCCCATCTCCTTCCTCAGGGCAACGAGTTTCAGAAAATGCTTTTTTTCTTCTGCAATCACCTCTTCCAGCCACCCTCTCTTTGTCGGATTGACCAGAGGAATAAAACCCTGGTAGAAGAGTACGCTCTCTTTTTCCACCGCGACACCGGTTTCCAGAGCATCGGCAAGAGAAGAAGGTAAAACCTGACCAGCTAGGACTTTTCCCAGAATTCCGTTTTCCACGATAGACCCCAGATATTGGGTTTCCTCTTCGCTGTCTTGGAGGGTTTCTTCAACTTCCAGAGTGTTCAAAAGACCACGGAAAAAAGCCAGGTGTTTTTCCTCCTCTTCGGCAAGGAAAGCAAATACCTTTTTGGCTTCCTGATGAGCCGATTCCTGAAGTCTTCTATAAAAATCGATTCCTCTTCTTTCCAGTTCCACCGCCATACCCAGTATTTCTGCAGGAGCAAAACGTAACACCATTCGCCTATCCCTACCTTTCTCCGTTTCCATTTTTATTTTAACACTTTTTAACCATCTTATCAGGAAAGCTATTCTGACGTAGAATAGAAAAGAGGTGAAAAAAATGGGAGAGATCAAACCACCGCCACCAGTAAAGCTTTTCATTGCCACTCTATATGAGGAAGAAAAGGTGCTACAAAGAGTCCTCGAACCGCTTCAGGAACACTTTGGCCAAATAGAATGGCAAAGTCCTTCCGTTCCCTTCACGTATACCGATTATTATCGAGATATCGGAACGAACCTCGTGCGGGTTTTCCTGGTTTTTAAACCCCTCATTGACCCTGGACAGCTTTCCGAAATAAAATGGACCACCAATGAAATCGAGAAAAAGACTAAAGATGAGCATAAAGAGCGTAAAATCAATTTAGACCCAGGATACTTTGACGGAGGGAAAATCGTCCTGGCTACCACCAAAAACTTTGCCCACCGAGTCTATATCGGAAAGGGTATTTTTGCCGAAGCAACCATTAAGTGGGAACGAGGAGATTTCCGTCCCTTCCCCTATACCTACCCAGATTACGCGAGTCCTGAATACCGTCCTATTTTATTCCAGATTCGAGAACTCTACCGCAGATCTCTCAAAGAACTGGCCCTCAAATCTTCTTCCTGAAACAGCTCTCGATACCAGGGGTTGGAGCGCATCAGTTCCTCATGCGTTCCTTCCCCTTTGACTTCTCCATCCTGCACAAGGACAACCCGGTCCAGGTTGCGCACCATTCTCAGGGAGTGGGCAATGATAATCACAATTTTATCCCCCTCAATCTGAGCGATGGTATTGAGAATGCATCGTTCCGACTCAGGATCCAGGTTGGAAGTGGCTTCATCAAAAACCATGATAGGGGGGTCTTTCAACAGGGCCCGAGCAATGGCAATTCGTTGTTTTTGTCCTCCCGAGAGACGACTTCCTCCCTCACCGACATCGGTATCATATCCATTTTCCAGATGCACGATAAACTCATGGGCATGCGCCCGGCAGGAAGCAGTATACACCTCTTCGGAAGACGCCTTCAAGTCCCCATAGAGGATGTTTTCCCGGACAGTGCCTCCCAGCACTAGGGCATCTTGGAGCACTACTCCGATGAGATTACGGAGTGCTGAAAGTCTAAATCGCCGGATGTCCACTCCGTCAATTTCGATGCTTCCCTCATCTGGGTCATAGAAACGAAGCAAAAGGTTAATGAGAGTCGTCTTTCCCGCTCCACTTGGCCCAACAATCCCCACTTTTTCCCCCAACCGGATTTTCAGATTGAAATGGCGTAAAATTGCTTCTCCTCGATAGGCAAAGGAAACATTTCGAAAAACAATGCCTTCTCGAACAGAAGTAATCTCCGTCGCTTCTTTATCCTCCTGAATGGGAGAAGGGACGTCTAGGAATTCGAAAATTCGTTCCGCCGAAGCCAAACTCTGCTGTAGAGTTTGAATGCCGGCCGAAAAACGTGAAAGCGGGGAAGAGGCAATGACCAGATATCCCAGAAAAGCAATCAGTCCTCCAGGGGTGAGGTTCCCGTAAACTACTTCTCGTCCCCCATACCATATGACCACCATAATACCGCAGGAAGTAACCAGTTCTACAAGGGGAGTAAAAATGGCCTTGGCTTTGGCCTGTTGCATGGCCAGGTAAAAGTTTACTTCGTTTTCCCGCTCAAAACGTTCCACTTCATAGTGTCCGCTCACATACGATTGAATAATCTTCATTCCCGTCACAGCTCGCTCAACGAGCGAAGTGAGGAGCGCAGCTCTATTTTGCAAAAGATGCGAAAAACTTTTGATTTTTTTGCCCAGGTAATCGACGCTCGTCCCCACCAAGGGAAAAACGAGAAGCGACAGCGCTGCCAGCTTCCAATGGATGAAAAACAGGAAAACTACCGAACCGGCAAAGATGAGAAAATCCATGATGATGTTCACAAAAACACTGGAAAATAGGTTCTGCAGAATGGTGATGTCGTTGGTCATGCGAGAAATCACTTCTCCAGGGTGTGTTTCTTGAAAAAAGGACGCCGAAAGAGAATGGAGATGCTGATACAGGTCTGAACGGAGTTTGGTAATGGCCCGAAAACCAGCCAGAGAAATCCAGAAATTCTGGGCATATGAGGTAATCCCTTTTACAAAAAAGATCACAATGACACCCAGAGAAATAAACATCAGAAGTCTTAAATCCTTTTGAATGAGAACCCGATCGATGGTATCCCGCAAAAGCCAAGGCAGAAGGAGGTTAAGGCCGGCGCCAAAAAGAGCCATCAACAAAGCCCCCATGATATACCACCCATAGGGACGGAGATAACGCAAAAGCCGCCAAAGACTACCGGACCTTTTCACCATGCCACGCCTCCATGATGAGGTTTACAAGACGGAGCGACGCATCGGGGGATGGAAGTTCTTCCGGTAAAAGCTTTTTGGTCTGGTCCCGTAAAGTTTTCTCTACCACTTCGAGGAATTGCTCCACAGGAATGTTCCCTTTGAGCTCTGGCAAGATCTCTTTTTGCCAGAGCAGGTTGGGAAGGGAAATCCATCCGGCTTCCTCCAACCTCCGATAAAGGATTCTTCTTTTCAATATTTTACCCCAATAGGGAATTTTTTCCAAAATAGCCAGCGGTCCCATAACCGGGAGCATTTCAATTTTCCTGGAAGCGGGGAAAACAACGATTCCTCTTTTTTCCCGATACACAATTTCCAAATTGTTGGAACCCGGTACCGTGATAACGAGATCCGCCTCCTGGATAAGACTCGAAGTTTTCCCAAAGAAAACCACCATCTCCGATATTTCCGGTACCACTGCACGCTGATAATGAAAAGGTAAACCCATGACAAAGGAAGCCTCCGGATATCGTCCTCTCAGCGCCTTTACCCAGGTTTGGAAAAGAGGGAAAAGAGCCGGGTAAGCAAACCTTCGGCTCCCGGGTAAAAAGAGAAAGCGAGGAGTACCTGAAGGGAAAAGGGGTTCGGTTTTCAATTTTGCCACCGCCGAGGCCAGTAAATCCCCCACGTAAACACGCTGCTTTTGAGGAAAGCGAACCATATCATTTGGAAAACGCACCAGGTACCGATCCACCTGAGAAACCCACCGGGGGGATACACCGTACGCCCACAGGGGGTAGCCAGTTCTCCTTTTTAAGAGCACCGCATAGAGAAGATCACCCCCCAAAAAGAGTGTAAGACCCCAAGAAGCGGGTGTAAATCGTGACAGACCTAAGGTAAACCAGATGGTTTCCCGGGGAGAAAAAACCCTTTCAACTAAGGGAAAACTCCGGACGATCTCAACTTCTCGACCGGTGGCAAACTGACAGGGGGATACAAAAACCCATATCCGGGGAACACACGAGCAACACTTCAATTCCTCTAAAAGAGGCCATAGCCAGTAATACACCTCTCCAGGGCTATTGACCGTGATGAGAAGATGTCCCCCTTGGTTAGAGGTAGGTACCAAGAACTTCCACCACCTGTGCGAACGGATCCCCCCGGTCAAGGCGTTCCCGAATCTGTCTCGCCCAGAAAAGCGCTTTTTCACGAATCTGTGCATCCTGCAACATATTCTCCACCTCTCGCTGCAGGTTTCGCCAGGAAAAATCATCCTGGATAAGCTCAGGGTAAATACGTTCCCCCAGAACAATATTTGGCAATCCAATAAAAGATTCCTGAAATACCATCTTCGCCACCCAGAAAGTGAATGGAGAGAGGCGATAGACGATAATCTGAGGAACTCCCGCCAGAGCCACTTCCAGAGTGACCGTCCCGGCACAGGCAATGGCAAGGCTGGCGTTACGCAAAACACGAGGAAGTTCCTTTTTCATCACCACTGTTACCGAAAATTGACACAGTTTTTCAGTTAAGAGGGTCCGTAGCTCCGGGGATGCTGCCACGGCCACCAGACGATATGAATCTCCGAGAGAAGGATTCCTTTGGAGGTACTCTTGAACAACTTCAAGATATCGCAATACCTCTGCTCTGCGACTGCCCGGAAGAAGAACTACCCAGGGAATCTCAGAGAAAACTTCCCAGATATCCGGTAAACCCTGCCGCAACAATTCCAAAAGGGGATGCCCAGCCCACCTAACACAGGCCCGACCAGAAGAAAAGTAGGGAACTTCCCAGGGGAAAAGGGGGAAAATCCAGTCAGCAAGTCTTGCTAACTCCCAGCCTCTTTTTTTACCCCAGGCCCACACTTGAGGTGGAGCAAAGTACACCACCGGAATTCTCTGTTTTCGACAGAAATGCGCCAGACGAAAGTTAAAACCAGGATTATCAACAAGCACCACCGCTTGGGGGCGATACGTTCTGATAAAGAGACGGGCAAGATTCCACGCCTTCCACCACTGGCGCAAGGAACCAATCGCCTCCAGAAGCCCGAAGGTCGAGAGCGAAGCGGTAGAATAAAGAAGCTGTGCTCCAGAGCTGGCGCTTTCTTCCCCTCCCAGAGCAAACACATCCACGTCCGGAAATCGCCTCCGGAGAAGACGCACCATTGCACCCACATACCGATCTCCCGAAATGTCACCACAGGAAAAAAGAATCGCCTTACCCACTTTATCGCTCAATTCCCACAATGCTCAGTGAATGCTTTTCGGCTCGGTCCAGTGCTTCGTCTCGGTCTAAAAAGAGGGTTTTCCCGCTCTCCACGGCCAGAACTTGACCCCCGAAGCGCACTAACAGTTCTATCGTCTGTAACCCAATAGTGGGAATGTCGATAAAGAAATCCTGGCTGCTGCGCGCCACTTTGACCACTACACCCCCACGTCCAAGTTCAAGACCCCTTTGAATCGCGGTATCAGTTCCTTCTGCCCCCTCAAGAGAAAGGACCGTCCCCCTTTTCACCACCACCGTCTGACCAATTTCTTCATCAGCCAGAAATCGTGCCACTCGAAAGCCTAAGGCAATATCAGACCATTCCTGGACATCAGGAATTCTCTCGGTGAGTACCCCTGGCGGAGTCAAAGAATCAGCGAGAAAGGTAAGCGGTGAAACCACTTCTAGCCCTTCACGCATCAAATCCATCATAACTTTTTTGATAATCACCTGATCAGCAAAAGAGGGAGAAGTCGCTTCGATCTCCTGCGATAGAAAACCCCCCTGAAAAAGCACCCTCTTGGGAACCTTCCCAGCCAGACATACCCTGCGAATCCCATGGTCCTTTACCAAACGAATCACATCGTTCACCGAGAACGAAGAACAAAAGAAGTGAACCGGGAGTCCCTCCTCAGGGCATAAAAAAGAAGAACTGAGTACCAGCACTTCACTGGTAAGGCTGGCTCTCTGATAGACAAGAAGAGGAATCTTACCTTCACCCGTCAAAAGAAGCATCTTCTCGGACATCTTCCATGCCCTTGGTCCAACGGGTTACACCTCTTTTACTTCGAGCAAAAAAGGCAATAATCTCTTCAACCAAAGCCATATCGTACCCCGTTTTGGGAAGCTCTTCCAGAGCTTTACGAAGCGGTAAACCACTCCGATAAAGAAAAGTGTAAATTTTCTTGATCGCTTCACGTTTTTCCGGGGAAAATCCCCGCCTTTTTAGACCCACTCGATTGAGGCCATAAATTCGCGCCGGATGACCGTCAGCCAGGGTATAGGGAGGAATATCCATAGTTACTTTGGCCAGCCCCCCCACCATACACAACCGCCCAAGATGAACAAACTGATGAATTCCCAAAAGCCCGCTTAGGGTAGCCCAGTCTTCAATGATTACGTGCCCACAGAGCATGGCGCCATTGGCCATCACCACACCATCACCAATAGAACAATTATGCGCAATATGACAGTAGGCCATGATGAAACAAGCCCGGCCAATTTGGGTGGTTTTTCCTTCCCCAGTCGCTCTGTGAATGGTCACAAACTCTCGGATGGTGGTTCCCTCTCCAATGACTACTGCAGTTTCTTCACCCCGGTATGAGAGGTCTTGTGGCGGAGCGCCAATGATGGTATGGGGACCGATGACACAATGCGCACCAATCTCCACCCGTCCTTCGAGAACCGCAAAAGGACCAATGCTCGCATGTGCTCCAATCTTTGTTCCTTCTCCAATGATAGCATACGGTCCTACCTCAACCCCTTCTTCCAGTATGGCATGTTTCGATACTCTGGCGGTGGGATCAATGGTAACCATTTTTGACCTCCTTTCGCAAAAGCTCCACCATCCGCTGATTAAGTTGGTGCCCAGAGCGAATACCCAAGAATCCCCCCTGAACTCTTACCCCCAAAAGCATCAAATCTCCCAGAAAATCCAGGATTTTATGGTAGGCCGCTTCTTGAGGATGGCGTAAAGGGTGGTTACTCCGCCCCCAGGGATCCAAAACCAGGGCTTCGCTGCGTATTCCTAATCCAAGCCCATGTTCCAGAATATGAGCAATCTCCCATTCGAAAGCAAAGGTTCGAGCTTGGGCAAGACAAGCAAAATCATCCCCTTCTCGAAACTGTACACTCTGCAAGAACATTCCTTTTTGCGTCACATCGAGAAGGTAAAAAACCTGGGTGTCCTGAGCCGGAAACGCAAACAGGCCTTTTTCTGTGTCACCCACTCTAAGCACATGCTGCAGCGAAAGTACAGGACAGAGTTTATTCTGGATGACCATCCCGGCGCGAGCAAGCGCTTCAAAGAAAATGAGCGCACTGCTATCACCTCCAGGAAGTTCTCCTCCTTCGACCCATACCTCCAAATTGGTTATCCCCCACCCCCAGCAAGCAGCAAGAAAATGCTCTACGGTTCGGAGCACAACACCTTCATTAGCCAACGCAGTCGAACGGGAACCGAACGTTGCATATTCAATCCGGGCCGGAATCCAAATTTCCCGAGAATTCTGTATCACCCGAAAGACGATACCGGTGTCCTCCTTGGAGGGAAAAAGCGTCATCGAGACCTCTTCTCCGGTATGTAACCCCTTCCCTTCTAAAGTAACTGGAGTTGCTACAGTCTTTTGCCGTACTCCCTCATCCATGCTGGAAGATCCTGGTCAGTTTCTCCTCGATACTCTTCAACCTCTGCCATATCTCAGGTAATTTCCGCACCAGAGCCCTCTCTCTAAGCTCCTTATGATGGTCCTGGGCAGGGAAACCGGACACCATAGAACCTTTTTCCACTCGTGACGTAATCACAGCTCGCCCGGCAACCTGCACTCCCTCAGGCACATCACAATGATCCACAACCCCAGATTGGCCCCCCATAACCACCCGGTCTCCGACCTGACTACTTCCAGCAATACCGGATTGTGCAGCAATTACCACATGCTTTCCCACGCTCACATTGTGAGCTACGGTAACCAGATTGTCGATTTTCGAGCCCTGTCCAATCCGGGTCGTTCCCAGGGTTGCTCGGTCAATTGTGGCATTGGCTCCGATTTCTACGTCGTCTTCAATGACCACTCGACCCACGTGAGGAATTTTCACATATCTTCCCTGATACCATTCATATCCAAAGCCATCGGCTCCGATTACCACCCCACTGTGAAGAATAACCCGATCACCAAGTACACATCGTTCTCGAATCACCACTTGAGGGTAGATGAGGCATTCCCGCCCAATGACCACATCTTTTCCGATATACACTTGAGGATAGACTACCGTACGCTCGCCAATCAGCGCTCCCTCTTCAACAACCGAAAAAGCTCCAACTGAGACACCCTCCTTGAGAATCGCCTTAGAATGAACCATCGCCTGAGGATGAACCCCCACTGGAAATGACGGAAACCCAAAAAAATAAGGAACAAGCTGGGTAAAGGTGTACCGGGGATTATCGACGAGAATGCAATGTTTTCCTGGTAATTTTCCTTGAAAATCCTTTTGCGCCACCACCGCCAGCGCCGGCGAATTCTGGACACTGGTAATAAAACGAGGGTGATACAGAAAAACAAGGTCATTAACCGTCGCTTCCTGAGGCTCCTTAATCCCCTCCACCTCGAAATCGGGGTCTCCATCAAGGAGACCCCCAATGATTTGACATACCTCCCGAAGTTTCATTGATTGGTCTTACTCGCAACCAGGTTTTTGAGTTCCTCAATCACCTTGTCCGTAATATCGACACCACCATAAAAAATAAGGGGCATTTCTAAGAGTTCTTTTTGGCTTACCGGAATGCGGAGTTCACTCCGAATAACCAGGGTAAGTTTCATGTTTTCGGAAACGTTCTTCACCGCAGCAATGATATCACCATACCGCTCATCGAGGAGCGCCTGCCGATTTTTTAACATCTCATCCCGAATCGGCATCCATTCGGCATTCATCTCTTCTTCTAACTTCTGCACCTCTTCTTTGGTTTTCCCTTTTCCTTTCTCGGTTAATTCCTGCTGCCTTTTCTGGAATTCCTCATTGATTTTCTTTTCCAGCTCCACGATCTTCGCGGTATTCGGGTGAGCCTCAAAAATCTTGTTAATGTCCAGCAACCCAATAGAAGATACGTTGGTCTCTGGATTACCCGTCGGAGCCGGCTTTGGAGAAGGAGTGGCCTTTTTGCTCTGAGCAAAAGCCAGTCCCGAAACCAGGAGGAATATCGTCACCACTGAAACAATGACCAACCGGTGATACATCTTCTTCATGTGCTTTTTCTCCTTTCCACCAAATCTTAAAAAGTTTGCCCAATGCTGACGTAGGTCTGTCCGCCTTCTTCTCCGATCCCGTAATCAAGCCGTATCGGACCAATAGGGGTATCGAAACGCAGCCCTATGCCATAACCAGTTTTCAAGTCTGCAAAGCGGATTGTTTCACCTAAAGGCCATGCATATCCCGCATCCCCAAACACAACCAACTGGGTGTTCTTAGCAATATCGAAACGGTACTCCAGATTGAAGACCAGCATTTTCTCACCCTGAAACTCGTAGAGGTCGTACCCCCTTAAGGTATTGACCCCACCAACCGAGAACTGTTCAAATCTGGGTAATTCCACATCGGCAATACCTCCTACAAAACGGAGCGCCAGGGTGGCATTCTCACCCGTATCGATATAGTTGCGAACATCTAATACATACTTACTGTAGTTATAATCACCCCCTAAAAATCTCCCTGCAAACTCTGCTTGCAAACTACACCACCAACCACTATGAGGATTGAAAATGTCATCTCGGGTATCATAGATAATCGTGGGAGTAATCGAATTGCTTTTTCCGCCCCCATCAGGCGATTCTCCATCCAGAACAGTGATGGCAATATCCTCAGTCTTGTAACGCAATGTCCATTTCCAGTGCTCTCCTA